>JBIPNH010000052.1:0-15189 GCA_044373665.1 Bacteroidia bacterium | reverse complement strand
TTATCAAATATTGCTGTTAATACGATTAAAATTTCAGACCCTAATCAATCGCCTTATCCCTTTACAAATCGCTTGTTTTATACCCATCAGTTGTTAATTGCCCGTAAGTTTAATAAGCATTTTTCTTTGCAAGTAATGCCAACAGTGCTTCACCGTAATTTTATTGAAAACTCACAATTTAAAAACACAACTTTTAATTTGGGAATTGGAGGACGAAATAAAATAAGCAAAAAGACCGCCATCACCTATGAATATTTTTATGTTTTACCCAATCAAATCAATGAAGTTAATATGAATTCATTGTCATTGGGTGTGGATATAGAAACAGGAGGTCACGTGTTTCAATTGCACTTAACGAACAGTTTGGGTATGAACGAATTTTTGTTTTTAAACGAAACAAAAGGGGATTGGTTGAAAGGAGGAATTCATTTTGGATTCAATATTTCTAGGGTCTTTTATATCGGCAGGTAAGTCCGATGTTTTAAATAGTATACAACAGGCTTTTCTTGTTTAAAACTCAAAGTTCACAAGACATAGTTTTCACTTACTTTTGATAGATGAATTATTTTTCAAAAGCCGTGTTATTAAGTTTGACTTTGGTAGCCTGTGTGCCTCAAAGAAAATTTGATGAATTGCAAGTCAAATTTGATGAATGTCAAGTTTCCAAAAAAGAATGTAAAGAACAACTAACGTCCGCCCAATCAGCAAATGAAAAGTGCAACGAAAATAATAAAGGTTTAAAAACTAGGGTTTTAAGTTTGCAAGCAGATTCTTTAGAATGTTTTAATGCTTTGGACAGAACTCAAAAGCTCTACCAACAATCTGAATCCACGTCTCAAAAAATTATTGACAATAACCGTTACGAAAACGAGAAGTTGGCAAGAGAGTTAAATGCAAAAAATGAAGCATTGAAAAGCAAAGAAAGTGAATTGAATGACAAAGAAGGAGCATTAATGTTGGTTCAAAATAAGAACAGAGATTTGTCAAGCACTTTAGCGCAAACAGAACAAGATTTAAAAAAGCGTGAATTTAGAGTGGCTGAATTGGAAGCAAAATTAAGAGCTAAAGACAGCGCCGTTAACGCATTAAAAGCAAACATACAAAAAGCATTATTGGGCTTCCAAAACCAAGGTTTGTCAGTGGAAATAAGAAATGGCAAAGTGTATGTAAGTATGGAAGAAAAACTATTATTCAAGTCGGGTAGTATTGAAGTGGATCCAAAAGGAGTAACTGCCTTATTAGAACTTTCAAAAGCGCTCAATCAAAATGCTGATGTTTCTATCCTTGTTGAAGGACACACCGACAATGTTCCAATGAAATCTCCAACGATTAAAGATAATTTAGATTTAAGTGTATTGAGAGCAACTTCAATAGCAAGAATTATTACAAGTCAAGGTAGCGTAGATCCAACAAGAGTAATGTCTGCTGGAAGAGGCGAGCACTTCCCAATTGATACAGCCAATACCCCTGAAGCCAGAGCTAAAAACAGAAGAACGGAAATTATTCTTACCCCTAAATTAGATGAATTGTTCTCTATCTTAGGGAATTAATCTAAAAATGGTTCATGTGAAATTAATAGTCATTGGCAAAACCAATGAGAACTATGTTAAGGAAGCCATTGAAAAATACAAACTGCTTTTAAGTAAGTATTGTAAGTTTGAGTTAATAGAAATTCCTGATGTTAAGAATGGGAATAAACTGCCGTCTGAAAAACTAAAAGTAGCAGAATCAGACTTGTTGCAGTCCATTATTAATCAGAAGTCAATCACTGTTTTATTGGATGAAAAAGGTAAAAAGATGAGCTCAGAAGAGTTTGCAGTGTTTTACCAAAAACAAACTATTTTGTCTTCAAAAATCAATTTTATAATTGGTGGTTCTTACGGATTTACAGAACAATTAAAACAAGATAATTTATGTATCTCCTTGTCTTTAATGACTTTCAATCACCAAATGGTTCGCCCTATATTAATGGAACAAATTTTTAGAGCCTATACAATTATCCATCAAACAGGCTATCACCATTAAGGTAACAGTCGATTAAAAGTTTAGGTTCTTTGCAGCTTCAATGGCACTTGGAATGCCACTCAATAATTTACCTCCCGCAGTTGCATAAAAAGCTTGACCACCACCACCACCTTGAATGTGCGTTGCTAGGTCTTTTATGATTTTTTGACAATTAATCTGTTGGTTTTGAACTAAATTGTCCGAACAGAATACTGCAAGATTAGGTTTGTTGTTATTCGTAAATGCCAAAATTCCCAATATACTTTCATGTTCTTGGCGAAGTTGAAAACAAATATTTTTGATTTGTTCGCCACTGATTTCACCGACATTGGTAGCCAAAAATTGGATATTGTTTTTAGGAGAAATGAGCTGTTTTAGCTTACTTTTTATTTGTTGTCCTTTTTCAGCTTCCAAAGATTCTACCTGATGAAGTAGTTCTTTTTTTTCTTCAATCAATTTGTTAATAGCAGATTCAAGGTCTTTCGGTTGACCTAAGTGTGCTTTTATTTTATTGATTAATTGCTCATTATTTAGGTTGAGTTCATCAACTTTTTCGGCGCTAATAGCTTCAATTCTTCTAACCCCTGCAGCTACTGAGCTTTCAGAAATGATTTTAAAAGAACGAATTTGTCCAGTATTTTTGACGTGGGTTCCACCACAAAGTTCAATAGAATATTGTTTGTCAAAAGTAATTACTCTGACCGTATCTCCATATTTTTCGCCAAACAATGCTGTTGCACCTAGTTGTTCTGTCGCTACTTTAATGGGAACCATTCTTTGCTCATTTAAGTCAATATTTTCTTGGATTTTAGAATTTACGATTGCTTCAATAGTCGATAATTCTTCCTCACTAACTTTAGTAAAATGGTTAAAATCAAATCTTAGGTATTCGTCATTCACCAAACTTCCTTTTTGAGCAATGTGTGAGCCCAAAACTTGTTTAAGTGCAGCGTGTAATAGGTGAGTGGCAGAGTGGTTATTGCTTGTAAGTTGTCGTTTTTTTAGGTCAACTTTCACACTAAAACTTTGGGTTTTGTTTTCAGGCAATTTATCACACAAATGAACAATAAGGTCATTTTCTTTTTGTGTATCCAAAATTTGAATTAATTCATCGTTTACAACACCTGTCATTGTGCCATTGTCACCAACCTGACCACCACTTTCGCCATAAAATGGAGTTACATTAAAAACCAATTGAAATTGTTCTTTGTTTTTAATGGTCATTGTTCTGTATTTGACAATTTTTACAGTGGCTTCTGTAAAGTCGTAACCAATAAATTCTTCGTGGTCATCGTCCAATAAATAATGCCAATCTCCTGTTGATTTTTCAGCATCTTTTTGACTTCTTTTTCTTTGTTCGTTTAATAAAATTTGAAAGCCATCCAAATCAACCGAAATGCCACTTTCTGAACAAATTAATTGGGTTAAATCGATAGGGAAGCCAAACGTATCATACAATTCAAATGCGGTTTCTGCATTCAGTTGTTCAGGTTGTTTAGCCAAATAAGCAGATATTTTTTCGAGCCCAATTGACAGGGTTTTCAAAAATGTATTTTCCTCTTCTTGAATTACTCTTGAAATAAAAGATTCTTGTGCTTTTAATTCTGGAAAAACGGTTCCAAATTCATGGTTCAAAATGGGTAAAAGTTGGTAAACAAAAGGCGTTTTAATGCCTAAGTAACTGTATCCATATCTAATGGCACGTCTTAGTATTCTTCTGATAACATAGCCAGCCCCATTGTTTGATGGAAGTTGACCATCGGCAATGGTAAATGCAACCGCTCTAACATGGTCTGCTATAACTCTAAAGGCAATGTCTTTTTTAGTGTCTAATCCTTCGTATTGATAGCCGGTTAGTTTTTCAATTTCTTTAATTATTGGTGCAAATATATCCGTGTCATAGTTGGATTTTTTGTCTTGTAAAACTCGGGTCAATCGTTCAAATCCCATTCCTGTGTCCACATGTTGCGAAGGGAGTTTTTCAAGAGAGCCATCCGCTTTGCGGTTGAATTCCATGAAAACATTATTCCAAACTTCAATGACTTCAGGATGGTCGTTGTTTACTAATAGTGCTCCATTTGTAGCCTTTCTGTCTTCCTCAGAACGTAAGTCAACGTGAATTTCTGAACATGGTCCACAAGGTCCAGTGTCGCCCATTTCCCAAAAATTGTCTTTTTTATTGCCTTTTAGTATTCTAGAAGGGTCAATTAATGCAGACCAATATTGGTAAGATTCATTGTCAAATTCTAATCCTTCGCTTGCATCACCTTCAAAAACGCTAACATAAAGTCTGTTTTTATCAATTTTGTAAACTTCTGTCAACAGCTCCCAACTCCATTCTATTGCTTCTTTTTTGAAGTAATCGCCAAAGCTCCAATTGCCCAACATTTCAAATAAGGTGTGGTGGTAATGGTCAACACCAACTTCTTCTAAATCATTGTGTTTGCCACTAACACGCAAGCACTTTTGAGTGTCTGCAATTCTGTTGTAAGGCGCTTTTTTATTGCCCAAGAAATAATCTTTAAACTGATTCATTCCTGCGTTAGTAAACATTAAAGTTGGGTCGTTTTTGATAACTACAGGAGCAGAGGGAACTATGTGGTGATTCTTTCTCTCGAAAAACTCTAAAAAAGTCTGTCTTATTTCTTTGGCGCTTAACATACAATTATTAAAATATTCTATTATTTTTGAAAATTCAATTATTAGTTTGCAAAAGTACAAAATACATTACAGTAATTAAGCATGGCAAAGACCAAATATTTCTTTAATCCCAAAACCCTCAGTTATGAGAAATATAAATTAAGCCGTTGGGTGTTGTTGCTCCGTGGGATAGGCGTTTTTTCTTTTTCTATCATTTTAGGTTTTGTTTTCTTTTTATTGTTCTCTCGCTTTGTAGACTCTCCGGGTGAGAAAAAACTTAAATCAGCGAATTATGATTTAGTTGCTGAGTTGGAAAGTATCGATTTGCAGTTAAATATGTTGAACAATGAGTTGAGCAAGCTAAAAGAAAAAGATGTCAATGTGTACCGTTCAATCTATGAAACTGAACCTCCTGTAGAAAAAGGATCATACACAGACAATGCAAAAATGCTCGAAAAATATTCAGCGTTAAGGAAATTACCTAATTCAGAGTTATTGATTGAGTTGACTCAAAAATTAGACAAAATTCAGTCGTTGTATGCCCAGCAAAACAAGAGTTTCGACCAATTATTGATGTTAGCAAAAACAAAAAAAGACTTTTTAGCAAGAATTCCTGCGATTCAGCCTGTTGCTAACAAAAAATTAGAAAGAATTGGTTCTGGTTTTGGATACCGTCAAGATCCATTTTACAGAACTCAACGTTTCCACGCAGGAATCGACTTTACTGCAGCAAGAGGCGTAGAGGTTTATGCCACAGCTGATGGCGTAATCTCATTGGTTCAATCGGATATTTGGGGATATGGTAAACACATTCGTATAAACCATGGCAATGGATACGAGACATTGTATGCGCATTTAAGCAAGTTCAGTGTGGCACGTGGAGCAAAAGTAAAAAGAGGACAACTGATAGGTTTAGTCGGTAGCACAGGTAAATCAACTGCACCACATTTGCATTACGAAGTGCATAAAAACGGTCAACCTATTAATCCTGCATTTTTCTTTTATAACGATTTAACCAATGAGGAATATCAATTGATGTTGGAAAGAGCCTCTGCACCTAATCAATCATTTGACTAATGCCAAAACTAAAAGACGATACAATTACTCAGAAGTTATATTACAGAATGGGAGAGGTTTCCACATTGATTGGAGTTGCACCTTCATTGCTTAGATTTTGGGAAAAAGAGTTTGATTGTCTTAAAAATATTGAAAAAAACCGAAAAGGAGACCGTTTGTACACGGCTAAAAATATCGAAGATTTAAAGATGATTTTTCATCTTGTAAAAGAGAAAGGATACACACTCAGTGGGGCTAATGAGTATCTTGGTGGACATGTTAATGAGAAGGATAAAAAAATGGAAATTGTAAAAAGTTTAGAGGTTTTGAAAAGGTTTTTTGAAGAATTGAAACAAAATTTATAACTTTGTTGAATTAATATTTAAAAATAATCAATCATCGTATGGAAATAAAACAAAATGAAAAAGACAAAAAAAGTAAAAGATATTTACTGATTTTGATTGGTATCTTAGCTGCATTAAACATCGGCATCGGATACAATTTATGGAACAAAAACAAAAAACAGGAAGTTCAAATTACCGAATTAACTGCGGATAAAGTTCTGTTAGAAAAGGATTTACAAGAAGAAATTGCAAAATTTGAGCAATTAAGTTCTGAAAATCAAGATTTAAAAGGACAACTTCAAGAGCAAAATGCTGCTTTAAGTGAAAAAATCAATCAAATTAAAGTCCTATTAAAAAAAGGAAAACTATCTGAGTCAGATTACAAAAAAGCTAAAGCCGAAATTGCTGAGTTAAGAAGTCAAATTGACAATTATAAAGCCGAAATTGATGAATTAAAACGTCAAGTACAACAGTTGACAGACGAAAATTCTGGATTAAACCAAGAGTTAGGGTCTGAAAAAGCAAAATCAGCAGAACAAGCCAAAACGATTGAATCAAAAAACAGAACCATAAGTTTAGCAAAACGCTTAAATGCAGGTTCTATCTCAGCTATTGGAGTAAGAGAACGTAAAGTGTTTGGTAAAAAAGAAGTTGAAACCAACAAAGCGGGCCGTACTGAAGAAGTTAGAGTGAAATTTGTTTTAAATAAAAATGAAATTTCTGATGCAGGTGAAAAAGAAATCTATGTAAAAATTATTGGTCCAGATGGAGCGCCTATTGCCAATAAAGTACAAACGACCAAAGTAGATGGTACCGAAACTTTATACACTGAAAAGAAAATAGTGGATTATCAAAATGAGAAATTAGAAGCAACTGTATATTGTAAAAAGCAAGGAGATTATCCAAAAGGTACCTACACAATTGAAATATTTACAGAAGGTTATAAAATTGGAACAACTCAATTGATTCTAAAATAGTTAATCTCTTAAGGATGGTACATAACGAATGAATAAAATTGCAGTAATGACATCCGGTGGAGATTCACCTGGAATGAACGCATGTATAAGAGCAGTGGTGAGAACCGCTGCTTTTTACAATAAAGAGGTTGTAGGTATTAAAAGAGGTTATCAAGGGATGATTGACAATGATATCATTCCTCTGTCTGTAAAAGATGTAGCCAATATCATTCAATACGGTGGTACTATTTTAAAAACCGCAAGAAGCAAGGATTTTCACACCAAAGAAGGTCGACTTAAAGCCTTTCAAAATTTGCAAAGCAGAGGTGTAGAAGGTTTAGTTTGCATTGGAGGAAATGGTACTTACACAGGTGCTGAAATATTTTACAATGAATTTGGTATTCCAAGTGTAGGCGCACCGGGAACAATAGACAATGATTTATTCGGAACCGATTATACTATTGGCTTTGATACCGCTGCAAATACAGCCTTAGATGCCATTGATAGAATTAGAGATACTGCCGATTCGCACAATAGAGTGTTCTTTATTGAAGTAATGGGAAGAGACAGTGGTTTTTTGGCTTTGTATGCTGGTATTGCTGGTGGTGCAGAGGGCATTTTAGTTCCTGAAATATTTACCGATTACGAAGGGTTAAGACAACATTTTAATAATCCTGAACGTAGAATAAAGGATTTTAGCATCATCGTCGTTGCCGAAGGAGACACGGAAGGCAATGCATTTGAAATAGCGGATAAATTTAAATTAGAATTTAATCAAGCAGATGTCAGAGTTTCTGTTTTAGGGCATATTCAAAGAGGCGGAAAGCCCAGTGTAAACGATAGGATTTTGGCTAGCAGACTTGGAAGTGCAGCGGTTGAATGTTTGCTCAATGGCGTTAAAAACAGTTGTGTAGGTGTGGTTAATAATGAAGTAGTCATTACACCATACAACGATGCAATTAGAAATTCAAAATCAATAGATAAAAATTTATGGCGCTTGTCCCAAATATTAAGTAGTTAAATAATGCTCAAAAGACTCTCTATTCAAAATTTTGCCATTATTAAACAACTACAAGTCTCTTTTCACGAGGGATATAATGTGATTACGGGCGAAACTGGCGCAGGAAAATCTATTTTAATTGATGCACTTGGCCTTATTTTAGGCGATCGCGCCGATTTAAAGTCTCAGATAGATTCAGCCGAAAAATGTGTTATTGAAGGTGAGTTTTTGAATGAATCTTCGGTAATAAAAAAAATATTTGAGCAACTGGAGTTGGATTATGAATCGCCCATTATTATTCGAAGAGAATTCAGCAAACAAGGTAAATCAAGAGCGTTTGTGAATGATACACCTGTAACGGTAGTTCAACTTAAAAAGGTGGCTGAAAATTTGGTTTCTATTCACTCACAACATGAAAATATGGTGCTGAGTGATGCCGCATTTCAATTTAATTTATTAGATACTTTTGCCCAAAATAAAGAGGTTTTATTCTCCTACCAAAAAGTGTTTACCTCCTACAAGCAGGAAGAAAAAACGCTTGCTGAATTGAAGAAAAAACAGTCAGAAATGCTCAAAGAAAAAGATTATTTGGCTTTTTTGGTTAATGAATTTGACACTTTACAGTTAAAGTCAGGCGAAGAATCAGAGATTGATAAAGAGCTGCAATTGCTGAATCATGCTGAACAAATCAAACAAACGGCTGAATATACGGGCGTTTCTATCTCAGATTCAGAGCAATCTGTCATTGTGGTATTAACTGCGGTTAAGCAGAAATTAAAAGGCATGGCAAGTTACAGTGAAGTTTGTAACACCTTGTATGAAAGGGTTTCATCGGTTATTATTGAGTTAAAAGACATTGCCATTGAAGCAAATGATTTGTTGGAAAAGGTTGGGACAGATCAATCCCGATTGGAAGAGTTAAATGACAGAATGAATGCCATTTATCAGTTAAAAAGAAAACACAATGTAAGTGATTTTGAGGAGCTTTTGTCGGTTTATGAGAACATTGCAACACAGCTCAATGGAATTGGTTCTATAGAGCAACAAATAGCTGAAAGTCAGAAGAAAGTTGATGAGTCAATAAAAGAAATGTCTCAATTGGCCAAAAAATTGCACCAATCAAGAATAAAGTCAGCTTCATTAATTAAGCAAGAAATTGAACATTATTTACATCAATTAGAGATGCCTAAATCTGTTGTAATGTTTGAGATAAATGAAACTGAGACTTTTAATGAATTTGGGAACAGCCATTTAGCCATTAAATTCTCAGCCAACGTTGGTATTTCGCCTCAAGCTTTAGATAAAGTGGCATCGGGTGGTGAATTAAGCCGTTTGGCATTGGCTATCAGAACCATTGAGGCCAAATCGAACCAATTGGGGACTTTAATATTCGATGAAATAGACACGGGTGTGTCGGGAAAAGTAGCCGCAAATATTGGATCAATGTTTAAGTCGATTGCCATGCACCATCAATTAATTGCCATTACACACTTGCCTCAAGTTGCGGCATCGGGACAATACCATTATTTTGTTAGCAAGTCAGAAAAAGACAATAAAACTTACACGCAAATACATCAATTGAGTAACACCGAAAGGATAGAACAATTGGCAAACATGTTAAGTGGCAATGCCATTAGCGAAAGCGCAATGCAAAATGCTAAAGAGTTGTTAAAACAAGCTTAGTTTACCAATTTAATTCAGGCATTGGACTATTAAATTGGTCTATTTTTCCATCATTGACATGCCAAAACAGGGTGCCAAATTGTTTGGCAATCTCTAAATCATGGGTTGAGGCAATGATCAATTTATTTTGATTTTTTGAAATGTTTTTAAGGTTTTCAAAAAGTTGAATTTTTGATGGATAATCCAAAAATGCACTAGGTTCATCCAAAATGATGATAGAAGTATTTTGTGCCAAAGCCCTGGCAATATTTGTTTTTTGCCACTCGCCATCACTTATTTTATTCAATGTTTTTTTTCTAAAAGGTTCAATCCCCATTGTAAAAATAGCACTTTCAACATAGTGGTCATTTTCTATTCTTCCATTTTGATTGTAACGCCCCATTTTAACCAAATCTTCAACCGTAATGTAGGTTTCTTCAATACGTTTGTTGTTAACAATAGCGATGTAATCAGCACGTTTTTGAATAGATAATTGAGAAAGGTTTGTATTGTTAATCTCAATAGTCCCTTTAATCGGAGGAATAAATCCCGACAAGTGTTTTAATAAAGTTGATTTCCCAACCCCATTTCTGCCACTTAAAATAAGCAATTCACCTAGGTTTACGTTTGCATTTAAAGGCGCAATGATTGGTTCTTTATAACCCACTTCTAAGTCAATCAATTTAACAAATCCGCTCATTTTTTAAAAGAATTAAAAAGGATATAAATAACAAAAGGTCCGCCAATTAATGAGGTGGTTACATTAATAGGGATTTGAAAGCCCCAAATATCAAGTGAAGTGATAATATCTCCAAGAATGGTCATGGTACTTCCCAATAAGCAATTGGCTATTAACAAGGTTTTAAACTGCACACTTTTAAACACTATTTTCACCAAGTTGGGAATGGCTATTCCTACAAAGGCAATTGGGCCACAATAGGCGGTAGCAACCCCTGTAAGTAAACCTGTACAAATTAAAAGTTGAAATGAGGTTTTGCGGGTATTTACACCCATAGAATTGGCAACCTCATCACCTAGTATCATTACAGAAAGGGGATTCATAAGGGAATAGGCCCAAATTAAACCAATGACAACGGCTATAATTAATAGTATCAAATCGGTTCCTATTACTTGATTAAAAGAACCCATACTCCATAGACTTAAATTTTTTATTTCTTCGGCAGTTGCAAGTGAAACAAGAAGGGATTGAAAGGCCCCTGTAATCATGCTTATAATAACACCAAACAAAAGAATGATAGAACCATAGCCATATTTTAGAGATAAACTGGAAATAAGGAGTAAAATAAGCGTAGCGCCTAAAATACCTGCCAAAGACAAACTAATATGCCCCAAAAGTGGCCACGTATTAATGCCAAGAACTAAGACGATGGCAACCATTAAAGAAGCACCAGAACTAACACCTAATATATAGGGCCCTGCTAACTGATTCCGAAACAATTGTTGTAATATAAATCCAGACACAGATAAAGCAGAACCTACCATTAGTGCGGTAATTGTTTTGGGTAAACGGTACATTTTAAAAATAAACCAATCGCTTTCCATAGCACTGAATGGGTTGATAATTTCGGGCACTATTATCAAACTTACAGCGGTAAGAGCTATTAAAATAAATGTTAAAACTAAAAAATTGAGACTGATTTTCAATTGATTTTTAAAAAGAATACAAAACAAGCAAAAAAAAATTAAAAAAGTAGGATAAGTTATGCGCAATAAATCAAAGACATAACAATACTGAAAGGAGAGTACTATGCTATTAGTGATTTTTTGTTTTTTTTAGTTACTTTAAAGGTTAATTTGTTTTAAATTTTCGTTATTTTTGCCAAAATTTTTTATACATATCAATGAATAATCAAGACATCATATCACATGTAATCGATAAAGCTTCAAAAGCTTATTTGAATTTATCAACAGACGAATTAGTAAAAGTAGCCTTAGAGAAAAAAGAAGGTATTTTAACAGACAAAGGCGCATTAGCAGCTGATACAGGTGAATTTACAGGTCGTTCTCCTAAAGATAAATTTACGGTTTGTGATGCTAAAACTGAAAACACAGTTTGGTGGGGTCCCGTTAATACTAAATTTGATGAAGCTAAGTTTGATGCGTTATTGAATAAGGTTTTAACTCATTTTGAAGGTAAAGAATTGTTTGTTAGAGATGCTTATGCTTGTGCTAATCCTCAATACCGTTTAAATATTAAAGTTGTAACGGAATCTGCCTATCAAAATTTATTTGCAAAAAACTTGTTTTTACGCCCTCAAAATGAAGCGCAAGAAACTGAATGGATTATTTTAGCAGCCCCTTCTTTCAGAGCCAATCCTGCTGAAGATGGAACGCGTCAACACAACTTCTCTATTATCAATTTTACCAAAAAAATCATTTTAATAGGTGGTTCAGGTTACACAGGTGAAATCAAAAAAGGAATTTTTACAGTATTGAATTACATTTTACCTCAAGAAAGAGGTGTATTGTCAATGCATTGTTCAGCAAACATAGGAAAAGCGGGTGATACTGCTGTATTCTTCGGATTGTCTGGAACAGGTAAAACAACCTTGAGTGCTGACCCTGAAAGAAAATTAATAGGTGACGATGAGCATGGATGGGATAGTGAAACGGTGTTTAATTTCGAAGGTGGTTGCTACGCTAAATGTATCGATTTGACCGAAGAAAAAGAACCTCAAATTTGGAATGCCATTAAACACGGTGCTTTGGTTGAAAACGTTAGATTTTTCCCAAATACCAACACACCAAATTACGAAGATGTATCGGTAACTGAAAATACGCGTGTTGCATACCCTATTGAGCATATTGAAGGAATTGCAGTGCCATCTATGGGACAAGCGCCTAAAAATATATTCTTTTTAACCTGCGATGCTTATGGTGTTTTGCCTCCAATTTCTAAATTAACAGCTGAACAAGCCATGTATCATTTTATTTCTGGATACACCAGTAAAGTGGCTGGAACAGAAGCTGGAATAACTGAACCACAAAGTACATTCTCTGCGTGTTTTGGTCAAGCTTTCTTACCATTACACCCAACCAAATATGCTGATTTATTAGGTAAAAAATTGAATGAGAATAAAGATGTAAAAGTTTGGTTATTGAATACTGGATGGAGTGGAGGAGGATATGGCGTTGGAAGCAGAATGAAACTGTCATTAACCCGTGCTATGCTTACTGCGGCATTAAATGGAGAATTAGACCATGTTGAATTCGTTCAACATCCTGTTTTTGGTGTGCAAATGCCAACTGCTTGTCCTAATGTACCAAGTGAAATATTAAACCCAAGAAATACTTGGTCAGACAAAGCAGAATACGACAAAGCCGCTAATGCATTAGCAGACAAGTTTAATGATAATTTCAAAAAATTTGAAGAAGGAGCCTCTGAGGCTATTTTAAGTGCAGCACCTAAAGCGGTGATGACCAATATTTAAAATATAATATACTAATACAAAAGCCATTCGTATAAAACGGATGGCTTTTTTTATGGATTATTAAAACTTTTTTTAAAAACGAATGTTAAATATTAGTTGATTGTGTTTTATAAGTTCTAATTACAGAAAGTCATTCATTTATTTGAATGGCTTTCTTTTTTTAATCAATGTCAACTCTAAATCCAACGAAAAACCGAATCCCTTGGTTGGGGGCAAAAATATAGCTTGGGTCAAATGTAAGCGCATGTGGATTGTTGGCACTGCTAATAGCTTCCCCGTTGCTATTAAAAGTTACTTGCTTGTCAAAAGGATCGTTGGCTCTGGCAATGATAAATGGATTGCCTCTGTTTGGTGTGTAATTTAGGAGGTTTTTTACCCCTCCATAACACTTTATTTTTTTAAATCCATTGTAACTCAATTGGATGTTTTGAATACTCCACCAAGGAGATTCTGCCTTTCTAGGGTCTAGCTCATTCAATATTGGTAATCGCATCGGACTGTATAAATTTCCTGTGTAATCTATGGTGGTTTTTAGTTTTTTAAAGGGATAGGAAATAGACCAAGTTGCTGAAAAGTTTTCTGTTAAGATGGGTCTGATTCTCTCGTTACCATTGACAGATTTAATATCAATGGCTGTCCATCCAATTTCGGAACGCAAGCCATTTTTTAATTGTATAGTCGAGGATAAACTCCATCCTGCTGTGTAAAAGTACCCTTGTATATTGTCTATAATGATTTTATTGGGGTCTTGGTCGTAATCGGGTAATATTCTGTTGTAAAAATGATTGTAAAATAAACTGGTTTCGATATTCATTAAATTATATTTGGATAATCTTATTGATTTACTCAAACTTGCTGTTGAATTGACTGATTGTTCTGGTTTAAGTTGATTGTTTATTTGAATGGTTCTTGCTCCGGTCATTAAAGCATGTTCTTCGGTCATTAAATTTACAACCCTAAAACCTGTTCCTGCATTCAGTCTGAAAATTGTGCTTGGATTAAAGTTGTATTTATATGCAATACGGGGGGTAAAAATTGGACCATGAAGACGGTAATAATCAAATCTCATGCCTAATAAGAAGCGGTGTCTTTCGTTTTGTTTTCTCTCATATTGGATAAATAGCCCCGGAACCGTTCCTGATGGATTGTTTAATATAGAATCGGGTAAAGTTTGACTTATTAAATTGTCATTGTAACGGATGTTTTTGTAAGCAATACCGGCTAACCAATCGTTTTTTTGTACCGATTTAGTCCAAATAGATTGTATAAAGAATAGTTTTTGATCTGCCACGTATTCAACATTACCATAAACGCTGTTTTGATAATGTGAAGTATAGCTTGACTGAATTTGAATGTTTTCTTTAATAGGGAGTTGGTATGCACCAATCCACTCAAACCGCTTGGTGATAATATTTTCACCATATAGGCTGTCACCACCACGAAATGCTTTGGTCCATTGGGTTTCTCCTCCCCATCGGTCTTCGTTTAAAAACCGCAGTCCAACTGAAAAAAGTTTGTTTTTTTTGCGTTCAAAATTGTATTTCTGGAACACAGAGAGTCGATTTTGTAGAGCTATGTCTGTGAAATTGTCTTTGTTTTTGTCGTATATTTTGGAGTTGTTAAAGTAGTTGATACCTGTTAAAACAGCGACTTTAGGCGATATTTTTAGTTTAATAGATAAATCATTGTTTATTTCATTCCATGAAGTTACCATCGAATTAAAGGCTATTAAAGGCGCATATTGCGGTCGCTTTGTAATCACATTGATTAATCCACCAATGGCTTCGGAACCATAAAGCGAAGAGGCAGGCCCTTTTACTATTTCCACCCTTTCAATCATGGAATTCGGAATTCCGCTTAGTCCATAAACAGAGGCCAAACTGCTAACTATAGGCATGCCATCTATTAATATCATCGTGTATGGACCTTCCAATCCATTGATGTGAATGTCGCCTGTGTTGCACACACTACAGTTTATTTGTGGTCGAACCCCGTTTACATTTTGAAGCGCTTCGAATAAATTTGGACTTGGGTTTTTTTTCAGAAATGCTTGATTGAATGTTTCAACTACAATG
>JBIPNH010000163.1:0-4392 GCA_044373665.1 Bacteroidia bacterium | reverse complement strand
TGACCACAGTAGTCCACATGGTCTGTCATATTCTCAATTCAACAACATTGTAATTGCAGGACTTGGAGGTTCTGGTATAGGAGGAAGAATTGTGAAAACAATCTTCTCTAATAAATCATCTTTGCCGATTGAAGTAATAAGCGACTATTCATTACCGTCATACACTTCTAAAAATACATTTGTAATACTAAGTTCTTACAGTGGAACAACTGAAGAAACATTAGCAATGTATCATCAAGCAAAATCTTTGGGATGTCAAATGGTTTGCATTACCTCTGGTGGTGATTTATTGGAATTAGCAAAAAAAGACCAAGTAAAAACCTACATGGTTGAATTAGGTTATCAACCAAGAATGGCCTTAGGTTTTTCTTTGTCTTATGCCATTTTAATTTTGTCAGAGTTATTTAATCTTTCACTTAGAACTGAATTGGAAGGGGTTTTATCGTTATACAACGATACTGAATCATTGAAAAATAAAGCGAAAGAAATGATTGAGTTTTTTAGTTCTTACCCTGACAATAAATTTACAATCGTTACAGACAATCAAACTGAAGCAATTGGGGTTAGATTCTGTCAACAAATTCAAGAAAATGCAAAAACAGAAGCTTTTGTAAATGTGTTGCCCGAAGCCAATCATAATGTTTTTGAAACTTATTATGGTGAACTGCCAAGCAACTTCATTTTCATTAATAGCAACACTAACGATAGAAACAATGGACGTTTTGCATATCTCAAAAAATTGTTGGTTGATACCAATAACAAAGTATTTGAATTGCCCCTACAAAATTATTCTCTAATAGAAATCTACAAGTGTTTATATATTACGGATTGGTTCTCAATTTATCTTTCAAATCAAAAAGGTAAAGACAACATGAGTGTTCCAAACATTATGGGATTGAAAGGATTTTTAAAAACATTTTAATATGAAACTAGTCACTTATTTAAATAATAATAGTCCCAAATTAGGAATTATTGTCAATGATTTGATTTTTGATGTCAATGCACAAAACAATGCATTGCCCAACAATATGCTTACACTTCTTAATCAAGAAGAAAGAGGAATGGATGCATTGCGAGAATTAGAAAGAAGCATTAGGGAAGGTAAAATAGTAGAAAATGGCATTGCATACAGTCAAGCACTTCTTTTAGCACCTGTTCCACAACCTACAAGTTGCAGAGATGGTTATGCTTTCAGACAACACGTTGCAGCAGCTAGAAGAAACCGTGGCGTTCCTATGATTCCTGAGTTTGATTCTTATCCAATTATGTATTTTACAAATCACAATGCGGTTCAAGGTCCTGGTGAGGTGTTGTGTATGCCAGACCATTTTCAAAAGTTAGATTTTGAACTTGAAGTAGCAGCAATTATTGGTAAAAAAGGAAGAAATATAAGTGCAGAAAAAGCAGACGCTTACATTGCTGGTTATACCATTATGAATGACATGAGTGCTAGAACCCTGCAAATGGAAGAAATGTTACTTAATCTTGGTCCTGCAAAAGGTAAAGATTTTTCAACGGTTATTGGACCTTATATGATTACACCCGATGAATTAGAATCTTACAAGGTTTCAGCTAAAACAGAACATGTTGGTAATAACTACAATTTAGACATGAAATGTTGGGTTAATGGTATTGAAGTAAGCAGCGGTAATGTTGCAGACATGGATTGGACTTTTGCCGAAATTATAGAAAGATGTGCCTATGGCGTAGATGTATTTCCAGGAGATGTTATTGGTTCAGGAACGGTAGGTACAGGATGTTTTCTTGAATTAAATGGAACGGGTTTGTTAAACGATAAAAACTATAAAGTTCAATGGTTGCAACCCAATGATATTGTTGAAATGGAAATAACAGGTTTAGGAAAATTAAGCAATACAATAAAAGCTGTTGATTCTGATTTTTCTATACTTTCTAAAAAAAAACCAGTTAACGCGTAAGAATAATTTATTTGGACTATAAAACACCACTTTCTTGGGATAATGATGAATTGATTTATCAAATCTCCTTAACTCAAATTCCTGGGGTTGGTGAATATTTAGCCAAGTTATTGGTCAGTTACTGCGGAAGTGCCAAAGGTGTTTTCACTGAAAAGAAATCGTTTTTATTAAAAATACCAGAAATTGGTGATTTTACAGCTCACAGTATTTCTAAATTTAAGCATTTTGATTTTGCAGTTCAAGAAATTGAACTATTGAAAGCCAATCAAATAACTCCCATTTTTTATTTGGATGAAAAATTTCCTGCTAAATTAAAAGTATATGATGATAGTCCTATTTTGATGTATTATAAAGGCAATGCAAATCTTAATCATCAAAGAATAATTTCAATAGTTGGAACTCGAAAATCAACAGCTTATGGCAAGCAATTTACTGACGATTTAATTTCAGAATTAGCCAAATATGATGTCATTGTAATAAGTGGATTAGCCTTTGGAACAGACACTAATGCTCACAAAGCTTGTGTAAAAAACAATGTGACTACAGTTGGCGTATTGGGGCATGGATTTCATACTTTGTTTCCAAGCAGTAATAAAAAACTATCAGAGGAGATGATTCTTAATGGAGGTTTATTAACCGAATTTAACTTTAGTATGCCAGGAAATAAGGAGAATTTCCCAAAAAGGAATCGAATCGTTGCTGGTATGTCTGACGCGATAATAGTAGTAGAAAGTGCCATCAAAGGAGGTAGTTTAATTACCGCTGATATTGCGAATTCTTATGACAAAGATATTTATGCATTGCCGGGAAGAATAAATGACCCTTACAGTATGGGTTGTAACAAGTTATTGTACGACCATAAAGCAAGTATTATTGACTCCATTCCTGGATTGATTTTTTCATTAGGATATCAAAAAAACAAACCCAATAAGCAGTCACAGCAAATGCAAATGGATTTGCATTTAAGTGCCGATGAAAAATTGGTGTATAACGAACTTTCCAAAGGAGAACAAACGATAGACGATTTGTTTTTTTACACCAAAATAAGTGTTAGTAAATTAGCTTTAGTGCTTTTAGATTTAGAATTTAAAAATTTAGTTAAAAGTTTGCCCGGTAAAAAATACGCCTTAGCTTATTCCATGGGTTAAGATTATATAAAATTATTTACCTAATCTTGTAGTATATTTATAATCATTGAAGACAAATTTAAAAGATATTGATATTGTAAAAGAAATTGAATCTATTTTGACTGATCAAAATGGGAAAGTACTCAATCATAAACAAATTTTTTCGAGACTTTCTGCTTCATTAAAACCTACAAATCCTGAAAACTTATTGCCATATTTAACAGCAATGGTAGATGATGCAATTATTCATCAGAATGAAACTTTCAAATTTTCAATTCCTCAAACAGTTACATTTTTAGAAGGGGTAGTAGATATATCAAAAAGTGGGAGAGTGTTTTTAATTGTTGAGGGTGAATCAGAGGATTATGTAGTCAATGATTCAAACGTCAAATTGTTGCCATTTGACAAAGTAATGGCAGTAAAAACCAAAAAGAATAAAGTTGACATTGTAAAAAGAATACAGCATTCTGATAAAAATTATGTTGGGGTTCTCAATAAAAAAAACAGCTATTGGTTTGTAGTTCCCGACTCAAATAAGTTTAAACATCCTTTTGATGTTAAATTTTCTCACCATTTAAAAGTTGGGAATAAAGTCGTTTTCAAAATTATTGATTACCCTGTTCAATCTAAATTCCCTCGAGCAGAAATAATTGAAATATTAGGCAAACAAGGCGATCACCATACCGAAATGCACGCCATATTAGCGGAATATGGTTTGCCTGAAAAGTTTGAAGATGAAGTAAACAGTGCATCCGACTTACTAAGTGCCACTATTTCGGAAAGTGAAATAAAGAAACGTGAGGATTTTAGAGGTGTTTTAACATTCACGATTGACCCCGATACAGCTAAAGATTTTGATGATGCTATTTCGTATAAAAAGTTGGAAGACGGTAATTTCGAAATTGGGGTGCATATTGCAGACGTTTCACATTACGTAAAACCAGGGGATATTATTGATAAGGAAGCCATTAAACGAGCTACTTCCGTTTATTTAGTTGATAGGGTAGTTCCAATGTTGCCATTTAATCTTTCCGATTCTATTTGTTCTCTTGTACCCAATGAAGACAGGTTGACCTTTTCTGTAATATTTGAAATTTCGCCTGATTTTAACCTCTTAAAAACGCGCTTTTCCAAAACTGTCATACATTCAGACAAAAGATTTTCTTATGAGGAGGCTCAAGAGATTTTGGATAATAAAGCAGGGTTATATTATGATGAATTAGCACATGTACTATCCTTTACTCAACATTTAACTAAAAAAAGATTTGAAAATGGTGCATTGAATTTTGAATCAACAGAGTATAAGTTTGTTTTAGATGAGAATTTCA
>JBIPNH010000051.1:0-15404 GCA_044373665.1 Bacteroidia bacterium | reverse complement strand
AAATGGATATCTCCATTGTTAAAGAAATCGGCAACTTGTTTCATAGTATTATTTATATTCAGCATAATAATTAAGCAAATAAACTGATTTAAATCAAAATTATTATTCAATGTTGATAATTATCTATGAAAAAGCAATTTAAACCCAAAATAAGCATTAGAAAATCTATTACAAGCTAAATCTCTTCAAATCAGCTAATTATTGTTTTTCTTAACCATAGCTTTGGCTATGCTTTTCAAAATACAATAAGCTGATTTTTTGATATTTAAATTTCATAACGAAGTTCTAATACTTAATTTGGGTTGAACGATAAAATTAAACTGGATTTTTATATTCCATTATTTAAGTTGATTTTTGCAAAAAAAAATTTAAAAATGAGCTTATTAGTGACCGGAACCGTAGCATTTGATGCCATAGAAACTCCATTTGGAAAAACAGATAAAATTATTGGTGGTGCAGCAACTTATATTAGTTTGGCGGCTTCATACTTCACTAAAGAGGTGAGTTTAGTTGCAGTAGTTGGAGATGATTTTCCTGCTTCCTATATTGAATTAATAAAAAGCAAAGGCATATCAACAGAAGGATTACAGATAAAAGAAGGTGAAAAATCTTTTTTTTGGAGTGGTCGTTACTTTAATGACATGAACAGTAGAGAAACTTTAATCACAGAACTTAATGTTTTGGCTGATTTTGACCCAATTGTTCCTGCTTCATTAACTCAACCTGAGTTTGTAATGTTAGGTAACTTATCTCCTCAGGTTCAATTAACTTTATTAGAAAGATTGACTAGTAAACCTAAGTTAGTAGTAATGGATACCATGAATTTTTGGATGGATATAGCTTTGGAAGATTTAAAAAAGACTCTAAAGAAAGTAGATGTTTTAACTATTAATGATGAAGAGGCAAGACAATTATCGGGTGAATACAGTTTGTTGAAAGCGTCGAGAGTTATTAGAGACATGGGTCCACAATATTTGATTATCAAAAAAGGAGAACATGGTGCGTTATTGTTTCATGGCGACCAAGTGTTTTCGGCACCTGCAATGTTGCTTGAAGATGTTTTTGATCCAACAGGTGCAGGCGATACCTTTGCCGGTGGATTTATTGGTTGGTTGGCGCTCACCAATGATATTAGTTTTGAAAATATGAAACGTGCTATTATTTATGGCAGCGCTATGGCTAGTTTTTGTGTTGAGAAATTTGGAACAGATAATATTTTAGAGATTCCTAGAGAGGAATTGATGGAGAGGGTAAATGCCTTCAAAAAATTAAGCTATGTAGACATAGTTTAGTGGAATATGATTACGGCACATCACGTTCTTAATGCTTACTATGAAGGGGTTTTTCCTATGGCAGACCCCGATGAAAATAACGCCATTTATTGGTATCAACCCAAAAAAAGAGGCGTTATTTTCCCTTCTGAATTTCATGTACCCAAGAATTTAAAAAAGCTATATGCTAAAAAACCTTTTGATTTAAGAATCAATTTTGATTTTAAATCAACCATGCAAGCTTGTGCAAAAAGAGAAGAAACTTGGATTTCCGAAGAAATTATTGAATTGTATTGCCATTTGCATACACTTGGATATGCTTATAGTTTCGAAGTGTGGCAAAATGATGAGCTTGTAGGAGGATTGTATGGATTAAAAATAGGGAAAATGTTTTTTGGTGAAAGTATGTTTCACACCGTCACAGATGCTAGTAAAATTGCCTTGGTTTTTTTAATGGATTGGGTTCATTTACAAGAGATTAAATTGGTAGATTGCCAGTTTATAACCGACCATCTTAAACAATTTGGGGCCAAAGAAATTACTCAAAAAAAATACTTGGTTTACCTCAAGCAATTTATTTACATGGAGTGACAAATAATGGTTTTTAAATTAATTAATAATTAATTATGTTTGCGTCTATAATAAATAATAACAATGACCCATTCAGAATATTTAAATGCAAACAAGGATAAATTTTTAAACGAACTCCTAGACTTATTACGCATTCCATCGGTGAGTGCAGATAGCAAATTTGCTGAAGATGTTAAAAAAACAGCTGATTTTGTAGCAGAAAAATTAAAAGAAGCTGGTGCTGACAATGTTGAAATTTGTCCTACTGCAGGTCATCCAATTGTTTATGGCGAAAAAATTATTGATGCCTCATTGCCAACAGTTTTGGTATATGGTCACTATGATGTACAACCCGCTGATCCGCTCGATTTGTGGCATTCACCTCCCTTTGAACCGGTAATTAAACAAACAGAAGAACATCCTGAAGGTGCCATTTATGCAAGAGGCGCATGTGATGACAAAGGTCAAATGTATATGCACGTTAAAGCATTTGAAAGTATGATGAGAACAAACTCATTGACTTGTAATGTGAAGTTTATGATAGAAGGTGAAGAGGAGGTAGGTTCTGCTAATTTAGGCACTTTTATCAAAGCGAACAAAGAGAAATTAAAAGCCGATGTGGTTTTGGTAAGTGATACCAGTATGATTGCCAATGACACGCCAAGTATAGATGTGGGATTAAGGGGTTTAGCCTACATGGAAGTGGAATTAATAGGTCCAAATCGCGACTTACACTCAGGTGTTTATGGTGGTGCTGTGGCAAATCCTGCTACAATTTTATGCCAAATGATTGCCTCTTTACATGATGAAAACAATCACATTACTATTCCAGGTTTCTACGACGATGTAATCATTGTATCAGAAGCTGACCGTACCGAAATGGCTAAAGCACCTTTCAGTTTAGATGCTTACAAAAAAGACTTAAATATTGACGATGTATGGGGTGAAAAAGGGTATTCAACGGTTGAAAGAACAAGTATCAGACCAACGCTAGAGGTTAATGGAATTTGGGGAGGTTATATTGGTGAAGGTTCTAAAACCGTATTGCCAAGTAAAGCCAATGCTAAAATTAGTATGCGTTTAGTGCCGGGACAAAACTCACATAAAATATCTGACTTATTTAAAGCGCATTTTGAAAAAATAGCACCTGCTAGTGTAAAAGTAAAAGTAACGCCTCACCACGGTGGCGAACCAGTTCTTACTCCAACTGACAGTATTGAATTTCAAGCAGCCTCTAAAGCAATGTTCCAAACGTTTGGAAAAAATCCAATCCCAACCCGTGGTGGTGGAAGTATCCCAATTATTGCTTTGTTCGAAGCTGAATTAGGAATCAAATCATTGTTGATGGGTTTTGGTCTTGACTCAGATGCTTTACACTCGCCAAACGAAAAATATGGTTTGTTCAATTATTACAAAGGCATTGAAACCATTCCATATTTCTATCAGTTTTACTCAGAATTAAAAAAATAAAAATATGAAATTAACTAAAAAAAATCTGTTTCTAACACTACTTTCAGTTAGCTTTGTGCTAAGTTCTTGCGAGAAAAATGATGACGATGGTAGCATTGACGATGATGGTCCAACTGTAGATTGTTCTTCTAAAAATATTGTAGTTAATACAACTGTTAAAAATGCAAATCCTTGCCAAAATAATGGAGAAGTATTGATTACAGCTTCTGGTTCTTCTGGATTTACGTTCCAGATAAATGGAGGAAATTTTACAAGTAATAGCGAAGTTAAAGATTTGGCTGCAGGTAGTTATAGTTTAGTTGTTAAAGATACTGATGGCTGTACCAAAAATTCAACTTTCACAATTGCTGAAAGTGGAACTGCAGGCCCATTGTTTACCAATGTTAAAGCTTTAGTTACTCAAAAATGTGCTATTCCATATTGTCATGCAAGTAATGGTTCGGTGCCAAATGTCTTTAGTACTGATTGTAAAATAGTAGAGAGAGGATTTATGATGAAAACAAAAGCGGTTGATGGCGGTATGGGTAATTTAACTGAAAACGAAAAGAAAGTGATATCAGATTGGATAAATGGTGGCGGTAGATTCATAGACTAATTAAAGTCATGAGATATCTTATTGAACTTTCATACCAAGGCACAAACTACCAAGGTTGGCAAATTCAGCCCAATGGCATGACCGTTCAAGAGGTGCTTAACAACGCCTTGTCTGTTTTGTTGAGACAGCCTATCGAAACCATGGGCTGCGGTAGAACAGACACTGGAGTGCACGCCAAACAATATTTTGCTCATTTTGATACTTCGGTGGTTTTGCCCGATTCTATCATTAAAAACCTGAATGGTATTTTGCCTTATGATATTGCAATTCATGACATAGTTGCAATTTCAGACGATTTTAATGCCCGTTTTAATGCCAAATCAAGAACTTACGAATACCACATTATCTTTGACAAGAATCCATTTTTACACAATGCTGCTGTAAGGTGGTATCATCCATTGGATTTAGATAAAATGAATGAAGGTGCTTTGATGTTATTAGGGGAACAAGATTTCAGTTGCTTTAGTAAAACCAATACTGATGTGAAACATTATGTCTGTAATGTAATGCATGCCGAATGGTATTATAAGAATCATATTTTAGTGTTTGAAGTTACAGCCAATCGTTTTTTGAGAAACATGGTTAGAGCAATGGTTGGAACATTAACCTTGTTAGGAGAAAATAAAATTACCATTGAAAAATTTAAAGAAATATTAGAAAGTAAAGACAGAAGGTTAGCGGGTGTTTCTGTGCCCGCTCATGGGCTTTACTTAACAGAAATTGTTTATTAATATGTTCGTTAAATACCTACTTTTCCCTTTGGCTTTGTTGTTCAATGCCATTACTAAAGTTAGGAATTTTTGTTACAACCATCAATATTTTAAATCGTATAAATCGACATTAAAAACCATTGGTGTTGGGAATTTACAAGTGGGAGGAAGTGGAAAAACCCCTTTTACAGCTTGGCTTAGTAGTGAGTTAATTGGAGAATTTAAGATTGGTATTTTATCGAGGGGGTATGGTAGAAAAACCAAAGGCTTGATACATGCCAATAAATCAAATGTAAATAAAACATCAGCACAGTCAATAGGGGATGAACCGTTTTGGTATTTTCAACATTTACCAAATGTGGAAGTCGTAGTTTCTGAAAAACGAAAAATTGGTTTACAGTATTATGAAAACTCACAGGTTGAATTGGTGCTTTTGGACGATGCCTTTCAACACAGAGCTGTTCAATTAGACGTTCAAATTGTTCTTACAGAATATAGTAATTTGTATTTTGATGATTACTTACTGCCTTATGGAAGATTACGTGAAAGTATTAACGGAATAAAAAGGGCGGACATCATTGTGGTAACAAAATGTCCTCAAATCATGGGTTTAGATGAAAAACAACAACTTATTCAAAAAATTAACCCAAGTAAGCAACAATCTGTATTTTTTTCGAGTATTCTATATCAAACGATAAGGCCAATAAAAGGAAATGTAGGCTTGTCTGAACTGAAAATAAATAAAGTTATAGCATTGTCATCTATCGCAAATCCTCATTTATTTATCAAGCAATTAAGAGAACAATTTACCGAAGTTGTTCCCAATACATTTACAGACCATTACAATTACACGGAAAATGACATTGCCACTATTATTGGACAATTGGATAATCAAACAATTGTTGTGACAACAGAAAAGGATGAATCTAAGTTGCTTAATGAAACACTCTTGAACTTAATTCCTGAGAATAAATTTTGGGTTTTGCCCTTAAAAAACGAAATTATGTTTGGCGAAAAAGTATTGTTGTTAAAGACAATAAAGGAAAAACTACATTAAAGGGATGATTTTCCCTTCGCCCGAGTTGAATTTAGTAAAAGTTTGACTAGGTTCGCCTGAGTAATGAATATTGCCTACTCCAAATAGTTTAATTTCAAGGACTTCGAGTCCTTTTACATAAGAGTCAGCTCTGCTAAAACTTGCGATAAAGCATTTCTTGGCAAGTAAATTTCTTGAATCCAAAAAGCTAATATCATCCACAGAGGCAGAAATCAAAAAACAAGAACCATTCAAAATGACACCGCCTGTATTATTACAATTGATATTGATGTAATCAGCCTCAATATTTAGTTCAGCATCTTCGAGTCCACCTTGACTGATTGTAATGGACTGTTTATTGACAATAGGTCCTTCACTAATAATTTTAGCACTCCCAAGAATTTCAATTCTATTGAGGGTTTTTACATAAACAATAACTTTTTGTCTTACTTTCAGTTTTCTAACCCAGTTAAAGGAGTTTTCGTTTCTTATTTTTAATAAGTTGTTTTCGACAAATGTTGTGTAACCTTTAATTACATTTTTGCCTGCGCTCATTATAACGGTTCCGGCTTTGATTGAATCTTGAATGATGAAAACATCAAACTTTTCACCCACCTCAATGGCATCAAAATTAGGAACTTGGCGTTGTTCACTAATAACTTCACCGTATGAGGTAAACAAATCATCGGCAGGATGACAACTAAACAAAACAATTGAAATGAAAAAAAGATATTTAGTCATTTTTAATTAATGGATTTTTGAAACGATAACCTGCTCCCCAATAAAAGTAATCGGCCACTGCCATGTGTGACTTCAGTCGTGATTGAACAAAAATACCTTTGTTGAAATGGTAGTTGAACCCTATAGCAAAATAAACTCTTTTTTTGTAGTCGTTTGGTCTATACAAGTATGTGCCCAAATCTGTAACCACCGCAATTCTACCAAATTGAAATTCGTGACCTACTTTAACTGCCACTTCTGTAATCTCGTGTAGTTGATTGTTTTTTAAGGAATTTGGGTTGAATTTTTCATAAGGATAAGTATTGTCAATAAAAAACTCAGGACCAAATCGCCAAGCACGCGGTTTGTTTTTATGTTGGTAATAGGCCAAAAAACTAGCGGCATAGATATTAAAACGGCGAATATCAGCAACTGCAATTTGTTTATTAGCGTATGCAAACATGACTTCTAATCCATTTTTAGGAAATAAAACAGGTAGGTCTTTTGATTTAAATTCAGGGGTATTAAAATGTTGAATAAGTCCAACGCTCAGGTGGGCCATGTTAATGCCTAAATTTGGTCGTTTAAAATTGCCGTTGCTGTAATGTGTAACACCAATTCCAAGAACTAGTTGATGCTTGGGAGAAATAGTGTGGTACGTATTATAAATGATTTGCATTTTACCATTCAATCGAGAACCAATGGCTTTGTTTTTCCTGTTTAAGTCGAAGTTGTAAGGTTTGGTAAGGAAACCGATGCCCGAACCAAATCGCAATGCGCTTTGGAATTTAGCTCTTTTTTTTAAATTTGCCTCTACATGCAGACTAGCATCAATGACACTACCATTGGTTTCGCGATTTCCCAAATTAAAGTAAGAGGCTCCAACTCCCCATCTTAAATGTTTGTATTTTTGGTCAATGCTATTCCATCCTGTGTGATTGCTAACATAGTTGAGTTCAAAACCCATTGTATGCGCTTCCATATTTGCCATATAATCGCGGTGAGCAATTAAAAAACCAGGGAACAAATTAACTGAAAAGCCTTTAAAGGCCTCTTGTGCATAAGAAGAGGTAACAGACGTAAAAATTACAATAAACAAAATGTTTCGTTTGAACACATCGCAAATTTAAACAAATGATTTTAATATTTATAATGGGCATTTATTTAAAGAATTGAAAAGTGAATGGGTTTATCAAATAAGGTATTACATATTAAAATAATTTAAACTAAGATTGAATTTGAATTAAAGAATTAATCAATTGTTATTCAATATATTAGATATATTGATTGCAATGATTTTGTCAAAATTTACTTTAAAACAATAATTATTTCAAAACTTCGTTATATTCGCACATCAATAATAAAAACCAAACCGCCTATTGTTATAATATTACACATTGATTTTTAGTATTTTAAGTAATTTTTTGTAAGTGGATTTTTTAAAAAGTGCCAGTAGGCTTGGACATAAGAATCTTATTGGATTCGTTCTGTTTTGTTTTACTCTGCCCATTTTGGGAGGGTCTTATAATGGTATGTTCAGTTCTGACATGCTCTCAATCATTGATTCTATTTTTGTGGAATCAAATGAAAAGTCAGAAAATATAGAAATCAAAAAATCAAAAAAAGAATCAATAGTTTCATCATTAGCTGATAAGGAAACTCAACTAAATTTAATTTCTCCAAATGATACTACTAAAAAAGGTGGTAAAGATTCTGGTAAATTGGCATTTCCAATAAAAGACAATGTAAAAGATGATAAGCCGGATTACAAAAATAATATCGACTTGTTAGATCCATCAGTAAAAAAAGATGTTCAATATAATCCTCAGACCAAAAAATATGATGTTTACAAGCAAGTAGGTGGTCGCAAAACATTGGTTAAATCGTTAACAAGAGATGAGTATTTGGCAGAAACCGCAGCAGATGAACGCAAACGTTATTTTGACCAACGTGCAAAAAGTAATGCAGGGTCGAGCGGTTATAACAACAATAACAAAATAGAGTTAATAAAAACTCCTGAGGTATTGGATAAGGTATTCAGAGGAGGACTTATTGACATTCAGCCAAGTGGATCGGCTGAATTGACTTTTGGAGGAAATTTTAATACCGTTAGGAATCCACAATTTAGCGCTCGCCAACAAAAAACGGGACAATTTGATTTTGATCAAAAAATACAATTAAACGTAACTGGAAAAATTGGAAATGCCCTAAACTTAGGAATCAAGTACGATACTGATGCAACTTTTGATTTCGATAATCAAACCAAATTAGATTGGGTCGGTAAGGAAGACCAAATGTTGAAAAAGGTTGAGCTAGGTAATGTTAGTTTGCCTTTAAACGGAAGTTTAATACAGGCCGGTCAGTCTTTGTTTGGTATTAAAACAGATTGGCAATTTGGTCGATTGAAAATGTCTGTTATTGCCACGCAAAACAAAGGTCAAAGAACAGAAACAACCGTAAATGGAGGTGCCCAAATAACCCAATTTAATATTCAAGCTCACAACTACGACCAAAACAGACACTATTTTCTTGGTCAGTTTTTCAAAGACCAATACGACAATGCTTTATCCAATCTGCCATTAGTTGCTTCAGGCGTTTTTATTAATCGTGTGGAGATATGGGTGACAAATAGAAGCGGTAATTTCGAAAATACCAGAGATGTATTGTCTATTATGGATTTGGGTGAAACAAATCCATTTAATGCTAATGCAAAAATCCTAGGTTTGCTTGATCCAAGAACTTCTAATGATAACAATACTATTTACAATAATTTCACCAATGGTCCGGGGAGTAATGACATTCGTTTGTCCAAATCTACCATTGATGCATTAAACAGTCAATATCCACAATACCAACAAGGG
Organism: Bacteroidia bacterium; assembly: GCA_044373665.1. Taxonomy (GTDB): domain Bacteria; phylum Bacteroidota; class Bacteroidia; order NS11-12g; family UBA955; genus JABMMZ01. The sequence continues at coordinate 6,171 of JBIPNH010000051.1, read as the reverse complement.
TTAGATTACGAACTTTTGACGTATGCCCGACAGTTGAATGAAAATGAGTTTAACGTTAACCAAAGATTGGGATATGTGTCCTTAAATACGGCACTCAATAATGATGAAATTTTAGCAGTAGCTTTTGAATATACATTTAACGGTCAAATATACAAAGTAGGAGAGTTTGCCTCAGAAGTGGCTAGCGACCGAGCAAACAGTAGAGTTTTGATGGTTAAGATGTTGAAAAACAATATCATTAGAACAAAAATACCAATGTGGGAACTGATGATGAAAAATGTATACTCATTGGGTTCCTTTAACATCAATACTTCCGATTTAGATTTCAACGTCATTTATAACGATGACCCTTCGGGAGCTGACTTGAATTACATGCCAGTTCAAAATTTCCCTCAATTAAGCAACGGAAATCCATTGATTAGGGTCATGAACATGGATAAAATCAACCGTCAGGCAGAACCAAAACCTGATGGTGTTCTCGATGTCATTGAAGATGTAACGTTTCAAAGTAGATATGGAAGGGTAATATTCCCTGTTAGAGAACCCTTCGGTGATTTCTTAAGAAGTAAGTTTGATGGTAATAATCAAACGGCAGATAAATATGTGTTTGACGCCTTGTATGACAGTACCAAATGGATGGCAGAACAAGATGTAACTCACAATAAGTTTTTCCTTAAAGGGTCATATAAAGGAAGCAGTAGTAATGAAATTTCTTTAAATGCACTTAACGTTCCTCAAGGTTCTGTTGTAGTAACTGCAAATGGAACTAAATTAACTGAAAATGTGGACTTTATCGTAGATTATAACGCAGGTAAAGTAACCATTATTAACCAAGGGATTTTACAATCGGGTGCCGTTATTAAAGTATCATCAGAGAGTAATAGTTTGTTTAATATTCAACAAAAAACATTGCTTGGAACTCGTTTTGATTATGCCGCTAACAAGAAATTATTATTGGGTGGTACGCTTTTACACATGTATGAAAGAGCACTGACTCCTAAAACCAATATCAATGATGATCCTCTTTTAAATACTATTTTTGGACTCGACTTCAGTTACAATTCACCTTCCTTGTTTTTAACCAAATTGGTAGATAAATTACCGTTTATCCAAACCAAAGTTGAGAGTAAATTGTCTGCACAAGGGGAGTATGCTCGATTATTCCCTGGTAAAGCTTTGGGTCAAAATAACCAAAGAGGAGTTAGTTACTTGGATGATTTTGAAGGTGCCGAAACCACATTTGATTTAAGGTTAGTAAACAATTGGAAATTAGCAAGTATTCCTCAGAACCAACCTTTTCTGTTCCCTGAATGGAAGTTAAATGCGTCGGACAAAAAGACTTGGGGTTATCAAAGGTCTAAAATATCATGGTATAATATTGACCCTACTTTTTACAGAAGAGACCGATACACGCCTGCACACATTGCAAGTGATGTAGAAATGCAAAGTAATCACTACATGAGAGAGGTTACTGTAACAGAGGTTTTTCCAAACAAACAAATTCAACAAGGTGCTCCTAATATTTTATCTACATTTGATTTAGCTTATTTCCCAAGAGAGAGAGGACAATATAATTTTAATCCAAACTCAAGTGATTTTGGTTCAAATGGGGCTTTCAATAAACCTGAAAATACATGGGGTGGTATAATGCGAAGAATAGAAAGTAACGACTTTGAAGCAGCCAATATTGATTACATTGAAATATGGATGATGGACCCGTTCTTTTACAATTCTACAGGTTCAAACAAGGGTAAATTGTACATTGATTTGGGTAACGTGAGTGAGGATATTTTGCCAGACAGAAGAAAAACTTTTGAAAATGGATTCAGTCCTTTGGGTAATTTGGGTGATGCTGATACTTCGGTATTTGGAAGGGTGCCTGTATTGCCACAACTAAACAATGCTTTTGACAATGAGCCTTCTGCCAGACCTTTTCAGGACGTGGGATTAGATGGTATGAACGATCAAGATGAACGATTGTATTATTCAAAATATCTAGATTCTTTGAAAGATGTTTTTGGGGCAAATTCAGCGATTTATTTAAAAGCGTTTAATGACCCCTCTAATGATAATTATGCTCATAATAGAGTAGCTTCATACGATTCTGAGTTGGCATCAGTTATTAGTCGATACAAAAAATTCAACAATTTGGAGGGAAATTCAACCCTTAATAAATTGCCTGATGGCTCTCCTGAGTCTGCAACCAATTTGCCAGACAACGAGGATATTAACAATGATTTTACAATGAATCAAACGGAAGATTACTTTAATTACGAAGTTAATTTAAGTCCAGATGATATCGAAATTGGAAAAGGTTTTGTTACCGATATTTCTGAAGTAAATAAATTGCTAAAGAACGGTAAAACAGAAAAAATTAGATGGATTCAGTTGAAAATCCCAATTCGTGAGTATACAAGAACAGTCGGTAATATTTCTGATTTTAAGTCGATTCGTTTTATGAGAATGTATCTAAAAGGGTTTACTGACAGTACAATATTAAGGATGGCAAATTTCCAATTGGTAAGGGCCGATTGGAGAAGATATACTAATTCTATGACCACACCTGGGGCTGTAGTTCCTTTAGACCCAAATGACAATACAGCCTTTGTCGTTTCAACAGTTAATATTGAAGAAAACGGTAAAAGAACACCGATTCGCTACATAGAACCTCCGGGGATTGACCGTGTTCGTGACCCTGCATCTCAAAACTTTGTTCAACAAAACGAACAGTCTTTGTCGTTAAGAGTTTGTAATTTAAAATCAGGCGATGCAAGAGGAGCTTTCAAAGCCTTGAATTTCGATATTCGAAATTATAAGAATTTTAAAATGTTTGTTCATGCCGAGGGAGACCAATTGAATGATGGTGATTTGTCAGCATTTATAAGAATAGGAACTGATTTGGTTGGCAATTATTACGAGTACGAAATTCCATTAAAAATTACACCGAATGGAACTATTGCACCTGAAAGAATATGGATGGCAGAGAATGAATTCAATTTTGCTTTGGCAGATTTATTTAATTCGAAAACCCAAAGAGAAAATGCTAATGTTCAATTAAACCGTCCTTTTTTCTATTTTAATGAAAAAGGTCACCGCATTACCATTTTAGGATTGCCTGACTTGAGCAATGTAAGAGTAATAATGCTTGGTATTCGTAACAATACAGATAATCCTAAATGTGGGGAAGTGTGGTTCAATGAAATGCGAGTAACAGACATTTCAAACAGGGGCGGTTGGGCTACTACAGGACGTGTGGTTGCTCAAATGGCAGACTTTGCAACCTTATCTGCCTCGGGAAATATTTCAACCATTGGTTTTGGAGGTATTGACAAACGATTAAACGAACGTAACTTAAGTGATAATTACCAATATGATTTGTCTTCTGCCTTTGAATTGGGTAAGTTTTTTCCGCAAAAAGCAGGGGTTAACATCCCAATGTTTATTGGTTACAGTGGAACTATTTTGCGTCCTAAGTTCAATCCTTTGAATCCCGACGTGGAGTTGAAATCTTCCGTTGCTCGTTTGCCCGAAGATCAGAAAAAAGAAGTGTTAAGAGCCGCAGAGGATTATAATTCTAGGTATAGTATAAATTTCACAAACGTTAGAAAAAATCACACAGGAACAGGTCCTGTAATGCCTTGGAGTATTTCGAATTTCAACTTAACTTATTCATTTATTCACTTAAAACGCCGAAATATTCAAGTTGAAGATCAATTTACCAAAACTTACCACGGAAGTGTAGGATACAATTACAGTCCCAAATCAAAACCATGGGAACCATTCAAGTTTATTAAAAGCAAAAAACTTCAGATTTTGCGTGACTTTAATTTGAACTATTTGCCACAAACAATATTAGTTCGTTTTGATGTAGATCGCCTTTATTCCGAAAAGTTAAGTCGTTCGAATGATTTGTTTAAGCAATTAACACCTCGACTGTTCGATAAAAACTTCACTATGCAAAGAGTGTTTAATGTTAACTTCCCATTCACCAAAGGTTTGAAATTGGATTATTCGGCTACAGTGAATAGTAGGGTTCAAGAACCATTTGGAGAAATTACCAATAATTTACAAAGAGACAGTATTCGTAAAGATTTTTGGGCATTGGGAAGAATGAGAGATTTTAATCAGATTGCTGTATTCAACTACACCGTTCCTTTTGCTAAAGTTGGTTTTTTGAACTGGATTCAAACTCAAGTGAAGTATGGGGCTAATTATGGTTGGACACAAGCACCACCAGCCTTCAGTACTTTTGGAAATACGATTTCTAATAGCAGGGATTTAAACGTGAATTCGCAATTTAACTTTGTTAATTTATACAACAAAATTCCTTTCTTGAAGAAAATAAACCAAGGAGGAGGGAAAAAACCACCTGTAAAAGATGCTAAAGACCAAGGTTCAGCCGCTACAAATAAGAACGAAAAAGAAAAAGTATCGCCAGGGACCGGCTTTTTGCGTGCATTAATGATGTTGAGAAATGGTAGTGTTAATTACACCTTACGTCAAGGTATTTTATTGCCTGGTTTCAATGAGCAAATTGATTACTTCGGGCAAAATTTTGCCAAAAATGCGCCCGGCTTACCGTTTATTTTGGGAAGTCAAGAAAATAATACGCGTTATAATTTGGCGCAAAATGGAAATTTAAGCAATGATTTAAGGTTAAATAATTTTTACACCCAAACCAATTCCAAAACCATACAAGGAAATGCAACACTAGAACCAATGAAAGATTTTAGAATTCAAGTGAATTTTAATTTATCACAAATGAATTCAATACAGTCTTTGTTTAGATACGATGATACCTTAAGAGATTGGAGGGATTTTGCAATGACAGAAACAGGAAACTTCTCAATGTCAAGTGTATTTATCCAAACTTCAAATGATCCAGTCAATGCGAAAAATGGTTGGATAAGTACTAATTATAATAACTTTGAAAACTACAGGTTTGTAATTTCACAACGTCAGGCCAATTTGGATGATAGAGTAGTAAACAAAAGGGTTGATACAACAAACAGAGGAAAGTATTATTTTGGATATGGTCCTACAGCTCAAAATACACTGATTCCAGCGTTTTTAGCTGCTTACTCAGGGTCAAATCAATCGTCAGTGTCATTGAGTCCATTTAGAAATCTGCCTTTACCAAACTGGGCTATCAATTACAATGGATTAAGTAAAATAAAAGCGATAGGAAAAATATTCTCAAACATAACCATACAACACAGATACGTAGGAAGTTATAATGTAAGTGGATATACTAGTAATTTACAATACAATCCTGAGGCAACAGCTCAAAAAGGCAAAGATTTGGTGAGTCAGTTGAATATTAATAATGTCTCTATTCGTGAACAATTTAATCCATTAATTGGGATAGACTTAACAACAAAATCAGGGATAACCACTAATTTTAAATACAACTCCAACAGAAACATAACCTTGTTTGTTCCAAATGCCAATGTTACAGAAATGAGTAGCAAGGAAATGGTGTTTAGATTGGGATACAGAGTGAATGGAATAAAATTGCCAATCAAAGTAAATGGAAAAAGAGTGAATTTAGTCAATGACTTACAAATGGACTTAGATGTTAGTATTCAAAACAATTACACCATTATTCGTAAAGTTGACCAAAATACTAATACAGCAGCAAACGGGCAGAGAGTTGTATTAATTCGTCCTAATATTAATTACATGGTCAATTCAAATGTAAATTTAACTATTTTCTACGACCGAAGAGCCTCTACGCCTTATGCTTCTAATGCTTTCCCGACTGCATTAACTACTTTTGGGGCTAAATTGAGATACACCATTCAGTAATAGGTATTATTTACTTTTTTGGAAAAGAATTAAATTTATTCACAATTTATGCTGATTTATTGTTAATTTACTGATTTTTAGATTCTTGTGTTTTGTCACGAAACTGTCATTATTTACATGAATTGGGTCATTATTATAAAATTAATTTAATATTTGTATCCTTTATTAAAAAGATTTCTATATATGAACAAATTTTTCTCTCTACTAACGCTCGTTCTTTTTTTTGTTAATTCTTCTTTTTCTCAGTCATACGCTCAGAAAACATTCGGTTTAAAGAAGAAACTTCCCGGTAACGATGAAAATGGATACATTCTATTTTCTCCTATGAATTGCGATACTACCTATTTGATCAATAAATGTGGT
>JBIPNH010000162.1:0-4448 GCA_044373665.1 Bacteroidia bacterium | reverse complement strand
TTTACCATTGGGTTCATTATGAACATTTACACCTAGAAAAAGGTCAAGAAGGTTATGACCCAATTCTTGCCGACAAGTCTTGGTTCTTGAATACAAAATTAATTTTGATTTTCTTGATTTCAATTCCATTGGTTTGGTTTTTATTCGGTAAATATTTAAGAAACTTATCTATTAAAGAGGATACTGAAGGTGGATTAACTTTTTTCAAAAAATCAATTAGAGTATCGGCTGCTTTTACTTTGTTTTTTGGCTTTTCAATCTCAATCTTATCATGGATTGTAACAATGAGTGTTGACGCACATTGGTACAGTACTATTTTCTCTATCTATAACTTCGCAACAGGTTGGGTAAGTACAATTGCTATCATTACTTTATTCGTATTGTATCTAAAAAGAAACGGTTACCTTGAAATTGTTTCTGATGAACATATTCATGACTTAGGTAAATTAATGTTTGCTTTCTCTATTTTCTGGACTTATCTTTGGGTATCTCAGTTCTTGTTGATTTGGTATGCAAATATTCCTGAAGAGTCAATCTATTACTACAAAAGATGGGAAATGCCATTTAAAATTAATTGGTTCTTAAACTTAGTATTAAACTTCTTAATTCCTTTCTTAGTGTTAATGACTAGAAACAATAAACGTAATCCACAAATTTTAACATTTGTTGCTCTATGTATATTAGTGGGTCACTGGAATGACATTTACCTAATGTTAATGCCTGGTGCAATTGACAAGCAAGCTTCTATTGGCTTCCTTGAAATTGGTATGCCTTTATTCTTTGCAGGATTGTTTATCTATTGGGTTTTAACCGCATTAAGTAAAAAAGGTTTAATTCAAGTAAAACATCCTTACATTCAAGAAAGTGCTCACCACGATGTGGGAGTTTAATAAACTATATATTTTTTCAAAAAAAGCAGACTCAAGTCTGCTTTTTTTTTGTCTTTTACTTTCATATCACTCATTTTATGGTTGTTTATTCATCAAATTATGTATTATTGAGGGTTTTTGTTTTCATACTCCTTGACAATAATTTTTAAATTGATTTCTGTTATTAACCGTTTTTTTATTGCATTTTTGTTCAATAGTTTGAAATGGTCTCAAGTGTAAAAATTCAAAAAATAGTTTTAGCCTTTTCTGTGTTATTACTTTTTGTAAAAGTATTAGCATGGTATTTTACACACTCAGTTTCTATTCTTACAGATGCATTAGAAAGTATCGTTAATGTATTAGCAGGCGCTTTTGGTCTTTATAGCTTAATTCTTTCTTCCAAGCCAAAGGATAAAGAACATCCTTATGGTCATGGTAAGATAGAATTTATATCGTCAGCTATCGAAGGTGTTTTAATTAGTCTTGCCGGCATCATGATACTTTACAAGGCATTTACACATTTGTTTCTCCCTCATCAATTGCACGATTTAGATTTAGGTTTGTATCTCATCGCTTCAACTGGGGTAGTTAATTACATTTTAGGGGTTTGGAGTATTAAACAAGGAAAAAAAATAAATTCTCCAATATTAATTTCAAGTGGTGCACACCTCAAAAGTGATACCTATTCAACATTAGGCCTTCTTTTAGGAATTGTATTGATTATTGTAACAGGGCTCAATTGGATTGATAGTGTTACTGCAATCATTTTTGCTTTTGTTATCATTTATACGGGTTATAGAATTGTCAGAAAATCTGTTTCAGGAATTATGGATGAGTCAGACCAATTGGTTATTAATGAAATTGTAGACTTGTTAAATGAAAAAAGAAAAGTAGAATGGATAGATGTTCACAACATGAGAGTGATTAATTATGCAGGTTTTTATCACATAGATTGTCATCTCACTGTCCCTTTTTATATTAATGTTAACGAAGCGCATGCAATATTGGATACATTAACAGATGTTGTTAGTGACTATTTTAATCAAAGGGTTGAATTTTTTGTTCATATCGATGGATGTGTGTTTCAACAATGTAAAATTTGTCAAATTAAAGATTGTAAAGAAAGGAAATCAGACTTTGTAAAGAGGATAGAGTGGAATGAGGTGCAGTTAATATCTAACAAAAAACACAATGTATAATGGATTCAAAATCTGAAATCCTTCGATTCAATATTAGAGTTTACGGCATTTGTCTTATAGAAAATAGATTACTTCTTTCGAATGAAAGTATTAATGAGTTTAGTTTTACAAAATTTCCTGGTGGTGGCGTTGAAAAAGGAGAGGGTATACTAGAGGCTTTGAAACGTGAATTAATGGAAGAGGGGCAAATAGAGGGCACAAATTTCGAACATTTCTATACAACAGACTTTTTTCAAGTGAGTGCATTTAATTCACAGGAACAAATTATATCTGTTTACTACACGTTTAACGCAAAAATTAATTGGGATACTAAAAAGGGGTATGACTATTCAAAAGGAAGAAAACAAGATTGGATTCTTTACTTAAAACCAATTCATGAAGTATCAGAGGAAATGTTTACTTTCCCTATTGATAAAATAATAATTAATAAACTGAAAGAAAAACTATTGTCCTTGTCCTAACGAAAAGCCAATTTTACCATCAAAAGTATATAAGTTTTCGGTTTTAATAACCTCAATTTGATGTTGATTGAATAAGGTTAAAAGCGCGATAATATCCTCTTGTGAGATTGTAGAACCATCCAAACTTTTGTATCTACATCTCCAATGGTCGGTGCAAAAGGTTTCATCAAACCCATTTGGCCAAACTTTAATACCTCTGTTTGAAATCATACTTAGTTCTATATTTTTGTAAGTTAAAGGTGAAACTTTTTCACCTATCTCGTTGGCATTAGTACCATTCCAACATACAAATATATCAACACCTATGAGTTCTTTTTTGGCTTCAACTCTTTTTTGGTAAGGCTTAATTTGAATTCCTGCAGTTTTTTTGTATTTAACCGCTTTTAATTGATGAGGTTCTTGTCCTAATCTTTCAATAACAGCCTGAGCAAATTCATGTGTGCCTACTTTTTTAGAACTAACTTCTGCTTTATAAATATCCGCGGTATGAATGCCATCTTCAAGCGTTTTTAACCAAGCATTTTGAATCATTTCTGCTGACTCGGTTTCACCGATGTGTAATAACATCAATACGGCACCTTGAATTAATCCAGATGGATTAGCGATGTCTTGACCTGCTATTGTTGGTGCAGAACCGTGAATTGCTTCGAACATTGCAAAACCATCACCTATGTTTGAAGAACCAGCCAAACCAACACTACCCGCAATTTGTGCAGCAATGTCAGAAATAATATCACCATATAAATTTAAGGTAACTATTACATCAAACACTTCAGGAGTGTCTGCTATTCTTGCAGAGCCAATGTCTATAATCCAATGGTCTTTTTCAATCTCAGGATACTCCAATCCAATTTCATTGAAAATAGTATGAAACATGCCATCCGTTTGTTTCATGATATTGTCTTTCGACATACAAGTTACTTTTTTGCGCCCGTTTACTTTGGCATACTCAAAAGCATATCTTACTATTTTCTCACAACCGGGTCTGCTTATCAATTTCAAACATTGAATAACTTCGTCTGTTTGTTGGTGTTCAATACCTGCGTATAAATCTTCTTCATTTTCCCTAATAATCACCAAATCCATTTGGTGTTTGCTATCTACAAAAGGAGTATAGGTAACGCATGGTCTCACATTGGCATACAATCCAAGGGCTTTTCTTGCAGTTACATTTAAACTTTTATAGCCTCCTCCTTGTGGAGTGGTAATAGGCGCTTTTAAAAATACTTTGTTTTGTTTTAAAGTGTCCCAAGAAGTATCAGCAATACCTGAAGTATTCCCAGATAAGTATACTTTTTCTCCTATTTCTATTTCGTCAATTTCAATTTTTGCGCCTGAAGCTTTTATTATTTCTAATGTAGCATCCATAATTTCAGGACCGATTCCATCGCCTTTTGCAATTGTAATTCTTTTCATGTTCATTGTAGGGAATTTTGAGTTTGCAAAGGTAATCAAAATCTCTTTTTTTTACACATCTATCTCAACCTTTTTTACGCTATTTTTGAATAGGTTAAACAGTGTTAAAATAAATCTTATCATTTAATTATAAGTTAAATCGCTAATCATCACCAATTAATGATTTCCAATCGTACTCTTTGGAGTCGTTTTTTAACTGAATTGTTTCGTCATAAACATCTTTTTTTATTTTTATCAAATCAATTTTACTGCCTATGAATGTTTCAATTTCTTTCAACAATGGAATCTCTTCTTTACTGCAAAATGATACTGCTTGTCCTTTTTTGTTTGCCCGTCCTGTTCTTCCAACTCTGTGAACGTAACTCTCTGCTTGGCCGGGAAGGTCATAGTTTACTACAATATCAACATCAGCTATGTCAATTCCTCGAGCACTAACATCGGTTGCTATCAATATTTTAATAGTATTGTTTCTAAATTGATCTAATACTTTTATTCTTTCTTTT
>JBIPNH010000161.1:0-4471 GCA_044373665.1 Bacteroidia bacterium | reverse complement strand
TTTAAATCCCAATTATCTTCATCGTATTTTTTGTTAAAAAAAGAAAACTCACAGTAAATGTAAGCGGTTTCATTTTCGTCAAAAACAGATCTGTATTTCTTTGCATTGTGTGCCAACCACTCAGTGCTTCCATAGGTTTTAATGTCTCTAAATTTCAACAAGTCTTTGATGCTCATATAAAAAGTAATATCAAGTTTCAATATTAAGCAATTCTAAATTTTAAAGTGTCAGAAATGTGTATTTTTTTCAATAAATAAAAAAGTTTTTGTTTTTCAAAAATATTGAATATTTTTGCCCCCCTCAATAGGTGAGGTGACTGAGTGGCCTAAAGTAGCAGTTTGCTAAACTGCCGTACGGGAAACTGTACCGAGGGTTCGAATCCCTCCCTCACCGCGAAATAAAGTTGAAAAGTAATTTTACAATTTAAAAAATAAATTGTACTTTTGCAAAAGTTCTTAAAATTAGAAAAGACCCTTTGGTCGGATGTTTTTTAGTTTGGTCCGACATTTTTTATTGCCTTGCAAAAGCTAATAATCAAACAACTACATTCGGGGTGTAGCGTAGCCCGGTATCGCGTCTGCTTTGGGAGCAGAAGGTCGTAGGTTCAAATCCTGCCACCCCGACAAAAACGGCAGTTAACAGTCTAGATATTAATAAACTGTTACTGCCTTTTTTTTTGAATGTTAATTGGTCTCGTAGCTCAGTTGGATAGAGCAACAGATTTCTAATCTGTGGGTCAGGGGTTCGAATCCCTTCGGGATCACTCTAAGGGAAAGCACACCAAATCTGGTGTGCTTTTTTTTGGGAGAATCGTCACAAGCATTGGTATTCCTAAGTATTTTGGCTATCACTTCATTTATTTTTAGAGTTCGATAATTTTTTTCTTCAAAAATCAATCCTGATGAAAAAATCGAACTCAAAATTTGCCTTTTGATGCTTGTATTGCTTTGTTTATAAGCCTTGGCAAGATTGCTTATAACCATTGATGCTTCCGTAATATTTGATTTAATATTGATAAGCCCATCTTGGTTTCTGTTAAGTTCAATGCTTAGTTGTTTTATTTTATCTTCTGTAGAAATTCTTATAGTTTTAAATTCTGAAACTTCAATTTCGCCGTCTAACATTAAGTTCTTGGCATTTTCTATTCGTTTTTTTAATTTAGATATTTCTGTGTTGATTTTGCCTCCTTCTATTTTATTTGTTTGATTATTTTGAGTAATTTTATCATTTACTATTTTAGAAAATATTTTTAATGCTCCTTCAGATGGCTTAATAGTTTCAAGCAAGCCTTCCAAAGCATTATTGACGACTTCTGCCTTTTTTCTCTCTTTACAAAAATTCGTACAATGATAATATGGATAACGAACCCCCATTTTCCCTTTTGAACATGAGGCTGTTAGATATTTTCCACATTGTGGACAAATTAGTATTCCCCTCAATGGAAATTCATCTCTGATTGTTTTTAATGAACTTGGTAAATGCTTTTTTCTACCCTCTAAAATATCTTTTACTTTGTAAAACACATTTTCACTTATTAATGGTAAATGAATACCTTGTATCCATTCTTCAGGTTCATCTTTATAGGATGGAATGAAAATTTGCCCAATATAAACTCTGTTTCTTAATAACATCCAAAAGGAATTTCTATTACACTTTAAGCCCTCCTTATATAATTTAAGCCTTAGTGATTCTATACTATAATTTCCAGTTGAAAAATCATTAAAAGCCCTAACAACAAGCTTTTCTTGTAAACCTCCCTCGGGAGTTATGACAGGTCTGTTTAATTCATTTCGTGTATTTTTATAACCACGTGGACATGCACCTAACCATCGTCCTTGTTTTTTTCCTTTACGTATGCCATGAAAGATATTCAACGACCTTCTGTCGTTATCAATTTCAGGTGTGGTAAGATAAATCGCCAACATTAATTTTTGTTCAGGTATTTCTAAATCTAACTTCTGTTCAATTGCGACTGCTTCTACCCCCATTTTTTTTAAAATTGAAAGCTCTTCATAGGCTTTTTCTGCACTTCTTGAAAATCTATCCCACTTTAAAAAACAAATATAATCTACACTGTTTTTGTTTTTTTTAAGAAAAGTAATAATATTTTTCCACTCAGGTCTATTAAATGTTTTTCCACTTTCATCATCATGATAAAATCCAACTACCTCAATTTTATTCATTTCGCAATAATTGTAAAGCTTGTCTTTTTGATCCAATGGTGAATAACCATTGTTTTGTTCATCTGTTGAAACCCTTGTATATAGGATTGCTCTTTTTGCCATTTCTTTTTTAATTAATTTTTGTTGTTTTCCGTAATTTCAATGGCAATATCTGCCATAATCATTAACCAATCTCTAATAATAATAATTTCGTCGTCTGTAAATTCTTTTTCTTCTTCTTTTAATAAATCTCTACATTGCTTAATTGTGAGCATAATGTGTTGCTGTTTAGCAACCAAAAGCCATTTCTAATGGGTTTTAATTATTGTTTTGTTATGAGCCATTTCCATGGGTCTTTATTGTTTTTTTTATTTTGTTTTCTAAGTATATGTGTTTGTCATTTCTCAATACCACACTAACCTCTTTGTATTCATTCATTCTAAGTAATTTTTTTATAGCCATTACTTCTTCGTTACGCAATTCTTGTTTTTGAGTTAAAGTGTATGTAATCGTTTGATTATGTGATTTTTTTATTAATATCTCTTCAACTTGATGGTCTCTTAATGCAGTTAAAATTTCATCTTCAGCGCTTGAAATAATGCCAAATGCTCTATTTAAAGGTTCGTTTTTGTCAAGTTCAAAAAAGTCTGAAACGATAGTGTTTAAATTGATGAATAAGTGAGTATTTTCTTTTATATAATTAATTTCCTCCTGTGTATATATGCTGTTTTTATTGCCAATGTATAACATTTTAAAATGACTATCTTGAGGGATTAGATATAATGATATTTTCTGTCCGTATAATAATATTTGAGTTATTAGAGCCGCAAATGGAGTACTAAGAGGTTTGTATTTTTTGAAATCACTATTTGGATTTTCAATAAATTTATAAATTTCTTCAACTGCAATTTCACTAGAAAATTGGCTTATTAATTCATTTAGAACCAGTTCTTTATTGTTTACCATAAAGTTAGCGGTATCAAAATAGTAGTCGTTCTTAATTAATGCAATATCTTGAAATGGAATATTAAACTTCCTAAGTTCCTTTACTACTGTTACCCAAAGGATATCTATCAGATTTAATCTATTCCAAGGGCTTTGTCCTTTTTCAGCTTTTTCGACATTAATGACACCAATTTTACCCCAATAAAAAAATTCACGTGCACCCATATCAAGTTGACTTGGTTTGGCGAGCAAATCTGAAATTTTAGGATAGATTTTTAGTAAATCAGATATGTTTATGTCAAATACTTTGCCTAACTCTTCGGTTATTTGGTCGTTACTATAATTTTTTTCACTCATTTTTAATTAAAGATTACACGAAGGTAATGTTTTAATTTATATTTGCAATTATAATTTTTAAAAATTAAAAACCAATTAACCATTCTAACAATTAAATAACCGCAAAATGACATCAAAAACGACAAAAGGAAAAAAAAGTAAAAACACAAAAAGAAGAGAAATTAAATGTTTACGATGTGGAAAACCAACAACGATAAAAAGAAACTATGAATATTATTGCTCTGAATTATGTCAAGTTCAAGAAGGTATCGACCGTAAAGAAACTGGTAAAACAATTAAAGCTTTTACGGGAAGCCATAAACAATTAATGGAATTTTTATGCAAGAAGGCTATGCTTTACGAACTATACCAAATTCTTTACAAAAAATATTACTTTACTATTAATCAAATCAACAATAAAGAACATAAAGAATCTTACAAGATTTCATATCCTACATTTTCTTTATACTTTAATCCATTAAACAAGAAAAAACCGTTTAGTTTGTTTATAACCGATTCAATAAGCAAATGCATCAATCTTCATAAACCCATTCTATTGAAATTTACAAACAAAAATAACAACGAAATAAAAATATAATAATACATAAAACAACCTTAATTTGTTGATTACTAATTATTTAATATGTTGTATGTTTGTACAAAAGAAGGAGATTCAAAATGAGTTTAATTATTCCCAAAAACTCTATTATTCTTTATTAAAGCTTTAACAAATATTTGGATTTCTTTTAGGTTCTCTTTAAACTATAAAACGTTTTTTTAAATGGCCTTAACAGACGTAACAAATGCACAAACACTCACAAGATGCTAAATAAATATTCTTTAGTATTAGTTCACCATATTAAAGAAATTTTAAATGCCTTTAGATTATGAGATTGCATAAAATTGATTTACAAATGACAATAAAGAAATTTAACTTAATATATTAATAATCAATTTTTTAATTTATTGTACGTTTGTACAATGATAGAAACATAAAAAGGGCTAATTTTAATAATGAAATTCAATTT
>JBIPNH010000160.1:0-4501 GCA_044373665.1 Bacteroidia bacterium | reverse complement strand
ATGATGCCATTCCAATGAATGGAAGGTTGATGCATGATAAAAAAGGAGAAATAAAATACCAACCTTATGGTAAAAATGGACAGTACATCAATTCAGTTTCAAGAAGTGGTCTTAATGTAAAATTATTAGAGTTAGCGGATGAATATGAAAATGTTCAACTTTTTTTTAATTACAGATGTATCGAAGCTGATTTGAATAACAATCAATGTGTTTTACTTAACGAAAAAGGTGAAAAAGTGACAGTAAAGGCGGATATTATGTTTGGTTCTGATGGTGCTTTTTCTGCAATAAGAAGTGAAATGCAAAAACTTAATCGTTTTAATTATTCTCAGAATTACGAAAATTATGGGTATAAAGAGTTGGAAATAGTTCCAAGTGACAAAGGATTGTTTCAGTTTGAAAAAAATGCATTACATATATGGCCTAGAGGTGAGTTTATGATGATTGCTTTACCCAATCCGAATGGTAGTTTTACTTGTACTTTGTTCTTGGCTTACGAGGGAACTCATAGTTTTGAAAATCTGAAAACAGAAAAACAAGTTGTTGATTTTTTTAATGAACACTTTGCTGATTCTGTTCCCATGATGCCAAACTTAGTTGAAGATTTTTTCGGAAATCCAACAGGAAGTCTGACTACTATACGTTGTAACCCATGGGTTTATAAAAACTTTGCTTTAATAGGAGATGCAGCTCATGCCATAATCCCTTTTTATGGTCAAGGGATGAATTGTAGTTTTGAGGACGTAAAAGAGTTGGATGATATTATTGATCAACATTATCCAAATTGGCCAAAAGTATTTGAGGAGTATCAAAAAGCTAGAATAATTAATGCTAATGCTATTGCTGATTTAGCTTGTAAAAATTTTGTTGAAATGAGGGATTTAGTGGGACGTGAAGATTTTATGCACTTCAAAAAAGTAGAACACGATTTAAGTGAACATTATCCAGAGGTTTTCAAAAGTCAATACAGTTTGGTTAGCTTTTCAACACAACCATACAGCCATGCATTGGCTCAAGGATATAAAAATGAAGCATTAATCAATCATATTATCGAACATAAATTGGAATCACACATTGCCAATGCAGGTGTAATGTTGCCAATCATTAAAGATTTTATGGGCAATTAGTTATTGCGAATTCGTTTTTTGATACGCTATTTAGTTTTCAAATAATTGCATTAAAGTTTAATCTTATTAATAGCAACATTTTCAATAATTAATTCTGTTTTAGCATTGTTATTTATTGAACCTAATGTAAAGTCTATTTTACATTCCTTGATTGGTTTATTAACGAAAATTTGATACTTGAATTCAGTCCAAGTATCATTTTGTTTTACGACTCTTTTTAGTAATAAATTTTGTAAATCAATGTATTGATTGTTCTCTGTGATAAGCATTGTAAGGTAACTTTCATTGATGTTTTGTGACATCTTTATTTTTAAATTTATGTCAATAAGAATGGAAGAGTCATTGTGCTTTATTTCTTTTAAAGAGAGACTTTGTTTTTGTTCAAGCTTATTTTCATCAATTGAAAAATTTAAATTTACAGCAGTATCCAATGTTAATTGAGGCTTATATTGTTCAAACTTCCAAAAGTCGTATGTGCTGTAGGCATAATAGCGGTGAGTTTTCAGAAAAATCATTTTAAATTTTTCTTTATTCATTTCACAACTGTTTAGTATGAAGTTTGAAAACTGATAATGCAATATTTGATTGTAAAAAAGGCTGCACAGTCCAATAACAAAGAATGAAACCGAAAACGATTTCTTTTTTAAAACAGGTCTAATTGAATAGGCAAATAACAGTATAATGGGTCCATAAAATTCTGTAATGGGTCTGCATCCAAGTGTACAACCGTAATGAATGTAATACCAAGAGGCAATGATATAAATGCTTGGGAACAAAATTAATATAACTGCTAATAATACTTTGAATTTTCTTTGAATAATTAGGGCAATGAAACTAAAGATAACAATCATTGGCATTACGGGAGTATAAGTAAACCAACCACAATTATAACTCCAAAGTAGTTCAGCCAATTGAGGATGACTTAAATTCAGTGTTTCTGATTTGTATGGATACACAATCCAATCGCCTGTTTGCCAATGCCATAATGTCATTTGAATTAATGGGGCAATAGATATGCTTAAAATCAAAGGAAGTGAATGGTTTTTGAAGTGTTTTTTTATTACTGAAAATGGAATAATAAATAAAGGAGAAAGTGTGATTAAGAAATTTGCAGGCCTTATTACCACTATCAAACCCATTAAAAAGCCAATTAAAAAAATGGTTTTTAATTGAGGCCTTTGTTTATAGATTAAACTACAGTAGATAAGTGCAATAAAGGTAAAAAAGGAATAGCTGTGACTGTAGGCTAAATCATAGGTTGTGTATAGTTGTAAATTTGTTCCAAAAAGAACAATAATAACCATAAACATCGACCAGTACCAAGGTATGTTTAGTAGTTTCAAGCTTTTAAAAAGCAGGATAATACTCCAAGAAACATAAAAGATGACAGAGAATAAGAGCAGATAATGGAATGGTAACTCAAAGCCAGTATAGGGTTCAAACTGTTGAAGTATAGTATTCCCGATTATAAAGAAAGGGCTTTGTAATAGGGCAACACCAGAATAGTATTTACATACATTCTCATTGTTTTCTAGTGTATTAACCACAGGAGGGAAGTAACCCTTGTGGTTTTCTTGTTGGCGAACAGAACTGTCAATGAATTGAAAGTTGGGGTCGTCGAAAATAAATAGAGCAGGAAGAATTAGGTAATAACCAACTGCATCTTCATTAATAACTTTTTCGAATCGTTGGTACTTGTTTGCAACACTTAAAACTTGCCAAATGTATAATAATACACATGCTAAAATAGCAAATTGAAACGGTTTGAGTAACGATTTCAAAGCCGAAATTCAGGGTTATTCAATGACTATAATTTGTTTGTGAACAAATTTGCCAGTGTTTTTTGATTTTACTAGAACAGCATAAAAACCAATAGGATAGGACTCCAATAAAATAGTTTCTTTCTGATTTGATTGAATGGTTTCTGTAATCACTTGTTTGCCATTCATATCAATTAATGACACCTCAAAATCACTTTTTTCAGGTGACTTTATTTCAAGATTAATTGAATTGCCCTTTATTATAGGATTAGGGTATAGTTTTACCGTTGTGTTTTGAATAATTTCATAAGTGGTATCAAAGGTGATTTCTCTTTTTGGCAAACCTGTTCTATGTTTGTTAAGGACAAAGCGCATCATAAATCCTTGTTGTTTGGTGAACATAGCGGCACATCCGTCCAAAGAGTAATCCATGTAATTTTCAGTCATGTCAGGCTTGTCGTCGATAGATTCTGTACATGTGTTTTGATTAGAGCAGCTGTAGTTTCTTGTTCTAGTGTTTGGGGTATCAAAAATACCATCGTCAACACTACAGCCTTGACTTGTGTTTTGGGCATCGCCCCAGGTATGTCTTAATCCCAAATAATGTCCTACTTCGTGAATCATGGTTTTGGCTTCATTGTTATTGGAAATGGCCAAAGGATGATTTTTGCCAATTGTTGAAAAATGGCATACAACCCCAGTTTCTAAATCGGTAGTGTCTTTGGTAGCGCCTGTAAAATTCCAATTAGGTGCATTGGTAGGAGGGGTTGCAAAGCCTAAAGTCATTGAAACTTGATTTGGGAATCGCATGTTACAAACCCAAACATTCATGTATTTTGTAGGGTCCCAAGCTGTTTTACCGCCGCGACTAGCATATTTCATGTCGGTAGAATATTGGCCATAAATATTTAAAGAAAAAGTAGTTTTATTGGTGAATGTTCTTGTAACACCATTAGTTGGGTTGCCACTTGGGTCAACGGTGGCCAATACAAATCTGATTCTAGTGTCACCTCCTACAGGCTTAAATATAGGACGAATTCTTTGAGTGTCTCTGGTTTGGTGGTTGAAAGCCAAATTTAATTCATCCATTTGTGATTGGATGTAAGAAAAATCAATGTTTTCATTGTTGTTATTGTACAAAACATGAAAAACCACAGGGATGGTGTATGTAAGTGTATCAGAAGAAACGGTGAAATTTCTTTTGTTGTTTTGTTGAATGAAATACTCATTCATGGCTTCTTTGTAAAGATTGTTTTGCCAATCTAGAAATTGAGGATTTCTTTTTAAAATTCGGTCAACTTCCGTTTGATAACCGCAAAAATCGTTGTCGATTAACTGTGCTTTGGTTAATAAACTTGTAAATAAAACAAAAAGTATAAGTATTTTTTTAAACATAGGGTAAAATTTGTGGTTTTTATTGTCCTTTAAATTGAGGTTTTCTTTTTTCGTTAAATGCAGCAACACCTTCTTTGTTATCATAACTACTTCCTGCCGTTTCTTGGCAGTAGGCCTCGTATTCAAGCATCGTTTCTAAATCGCTATTGAATGATTTGTTGAGCATTTTTTTCATTAATCCAATCGCTTTTGTTGGGGCATTGGCGTAATAATCTACTA
>JBIPNH010000159.1:0-4502 GCA_044373665.1 Bacteroidia bacterium | reverse complement strand
GGATGATTCTCTTATAAATTTAGGGGATATTCCAATGGTAAAAAACAGTCAATTTAATGATTTAAGAGTATTTATAAGGTCTAAAAACTATACTAAAAACAATTCAAAAGTTATTCATGACATTGTAATTGTAAACAGAGGAAATAAGTCTTACACTAACCTGAATGTTAGATTAACTCATGATTTTAAATTCTATAATTTCAGTTCTACTACAGCTCATTCTATACAAAATGGTTTCATTGATTTTACGCTTCCTGCAATAAATGCCAATGAATTTAGAGTCATTGAATTTAGTCATTTTTTGATGAAAGATACTGTTTACAAAGGAGGAACTATCTGTTATAAAGCCGAAATACAATCTTTTGATAATGAATTAAATAACAATAGTTATAGTTTGTGTGAAAAGGTGTACGATGCCAGTTTTTTCCCAACTGAGAAAACGATTTTAAGCAACCCCGTAATCACCCAATTGAATACAAAAATTACTTATAAAATTCAGTTCAATGGTTTTGTAAATGGGGACAAACTCGTTTTAATAACAGATACATTAAACAATGAGTTGTTTGATTTAAAATCGTTTCAACTATTAGAAAATCCACAACAGTTGCAAATTCAATTAATAGATAATGTAATACATGCACAATTCAGAAGCAATTCAATGAGTAGTCAAAGTTTATTTGGGTTTGTGTTTAGTGTCAATGTAAAAAAAGAAATTAAAGATGTTTTTAAAGTGGCTAACCAAGCCCAAGCATTAATCAATAATAACAAAACGATTACAACCAATCTTAAAGAAACTCAAACACATTCAGTGATTAAAGTAACAGGTTTTAACAAATCTACAATTTGTAAATCTGAGTCTTTTGATTTGCTTTTTGACAGAACTTACTTGCCCGAAGTAAATAATCGTTATAAGTTTTATATGAGCGACTCAAATGGTGATTTTGACAATGAAACATTATTGTTAGACACTGCTTTGTCTTATATTTACAAAACCATTCGACTTTCATTGCCATCTCAATACAACACGGGGAAATTCAGGATAAGAATGGAAGGAACTCATCCACCGGTATCGAGTTTTGAGTCGGAAAATCCAAGTGAACTAACCTTAAATCCCCTTCCAATTGTTCAATTGAATAGTTCACTTTTGAATGGTAATGTATGTCAGGATGATTCAGTTTATATAGAGGCCAATCAAGGTTTTGTGAATTATCAGTTTTATCAAGACCAAGCTCAGTTGAGTGGTTTGGAAATTGACCACAAATGGCGTTTCCTACCCTATAGAAGCGGACAATTGAGAGTGTTTGTAACCGATTCAAATGCTTGTCAAAATTGGTCGAATGCCATTAATTTGAATTGGATTAATAATCCAGAATTAAAAGTGATTATAAACCCAGAAAAGGTTTGTCTTGGTCAAACTGTTTCACTCGATTTGAATGGTGCTTACAAGTATTATATCAATTATAACGGTCAATTTGATTCAACTAATAGTTCGTTTTATCAAATAAATGGATTGAGTAATACGACAGATGTAAATCTAAAAGGCGTAGATTCTTTAGGTTGTTTTTCTGAATTTACATTGCCCATTGTTATCTATCCATTGCCTGCCAAACCAGTGATTAATGGCATAGGTAAGGTGCTTTATTCAAGTTATAACAATAATAATCAGTGGTATTTTGAAAGTCAAAAAATAGAGGCAGCCACACAGTCTTCCTATAATCCTACTCAAGAGGGTTTTTATTATGTGGTTCATCAAGATAACAATGGATGTGAATCTAAGTCAGACGGCTTTTTGTTTCAGTTTGTCAATCTAAATAGCATTAATACTAACAAATTAATACAATTGTATCCCAACCCTGCCACAAATGAAGTTTTAATGAAACATCCTTATAAAGAAGAAGTTAAAATTGAAATTATTGATTTTAACGGTAAATTGTTAAGTGAAAAATTGTCAACGCAAGCAACAGTAACACTCAATGTTAGTGATTTAAATTCTGGTTATTATTTGGTTAAATGCACAAGCAGTAAAGGCGTAGAATGGATAAAGTTGTCTGTTGTTAGGTAGTTCGTGTTTAATCGTTTATGCGTTTAGTTGTTTAGTTGTTTATTCGTTTAGGTGTTTATGTGTTTAGTGGTTTATTCGTTTAGTTGTTTCATGTCGTGCAGCGTGATTGTTGAATTTTCCTTTTGTCATCCTGAGTTATTCAGCTATGCTGAATAGTACCGAAGGGTGTCGAAAGGGTGTTTGTTGAATGGGTTCACGCCCTGCAGCGTGATTGTTGCATTATTCTTTTGTCATCCAGAGTTATTCAGCTATGCTGAATAGTACCGAAGGATGTCAAAAGGGTGTTTGTTGAATGGGTTCACGTCGTGCAGCGGGATTATTGCATTATCCTTTTGTCATCCAGAGTTATTCAGCTATGCTGAATAGTACCGAAGGGTGTCGAAAGGGTGTTTGTTGAATGGGTTCACGCCGTGCAGCGTGATTGTTGCATTATTCTTTTGTCATCCATAGTTATTCAGCTATGCTGAATAGTACCGAAGGATGTCAAAAGGGTGTTTGTTGAATGGGTTCCCGCCGTGCAGCGTGATTGTTGCATTATTCTTTTGTTATCTTGAGTTATTCAGCTGTGCTGAATAGTACCGAAGGATGTCAAAAGGGTTTTTGTTGAATGGATTCAAGCCGTTCAGCGCGATTGTTGTATTATCCGATGGTCATTCTGGAAAATTTTGTCCTCAAAATTTATTCAGAATCTCCCTTGTGGATTTTTTCCGCCATGCATCGTGATTATTGAAATGTTGTCACCCACTTGAGTTTAGCTTATTAAGTGAGTTTATACTGAGCTAGTTTACTTCGGGTTTATATGAGAAATTTTTGCCCAAAGTTTCAATTTAGCTTATGATTAACTATTAAAAAAATCTCAAAAAAATAGAAAATTTAGTAATGTTGAGTGTTTTTAAAGTGTATTTTTTAATTTTTTGCATCAATTTAAGTACTAAAAATACATATTTATCCTGGTTTTTGGATTTTAGCTGAAATAATTGTCGTTATAATTTGCAAATAATAACAGGCGTTTTGAATTTAAATTGGTGCTAGTTTTAAAAAATATTAAAGATAAAAGTGTAGTTTGAAATTAAAAATATTTAATTTTTCAAATACTTGTCAATAACAAGTTTTAAGGTTTCAATTTCACTCATTTTTGCACTTATAATATCATCTTTTGACTGGAGAAGTTTGCTGTAAAGTTCATCAGTTTTGTCATTAGTTTCGGTTTTATATATAACATTGTCTCCCCCATTCCTAGAGCTAAAATCATTCAAAATAGGTTGATTTTCAGATTTGAAAAATACTTCAATTGGAACTTCAAGTATTTCAGACAATCTTTGTAAAACATCAACATTAAGTTTAGTTTCATTATTCTCTATTTTAGAGTAAGCTTTTTGTGTTAAACCTAGTTTTTTTGCTAGGTAATCCTGACTAAAATTTTTTTCGAGTCTCACTTTTTTTAAACGGTCGTAAATGGTTTCAAATTGTTCTTGATTAGGCATAGTACTAAGTAAGTTTAAATTGGGTACTAATCAAGTACTTTTATTTGATAATTGCAAATAATATTTGCATCTATTAAAAATAAAAAATATACCCATGAAAAAAAACATTATTTACGTAAATCTTATTATTCTATTTGCTTTAATTAGTTTTACAAGTTGTTCTACAAGGATGATTGACTTTACTGTCATCAGTTCCAAAAATGTATCTTTAAATTTTGACAAGTCACAAGGTAGACAAACTAAAGGAACTAGTTTAGGCTTTTATGGAATTGGAGCAAGTATTAAAGATGCTATGGATAAGGCTTTAAAAAGTGCTGGACCTGAATTTGATTTGCTTATTGATGGTGTAGTAAGATCTGAATCTTATTTCTTAGTATTTGGATATTCTGTTGAAGGAACTGCTGTTAGTTCATCTAAACTTAAAGCAGCATTAGGACAAAAAGGATACGAAGAGTGGTGTAAAGAAAATAATATATTCGACCCTAGTAAAAACAACAATTAATTTAAAATATGAAAAAAATAATTTACATAATAGCTATTTTATTTGCAGTATCTTCCTTACAAAGTTGTACCAAAGAAGAAGAAGAGTATGAAGGGAGTGTCGTGTTCTGGTATAAGGAAGATCTTGCTAATATACTAGCATCAATAGATGTTACTTCTTTAAAATATTACATAGATGGTAAATTGGTTGGTACCTCTGGAAATGTGTATTGGAAAGGTGCTCCAAATTGTGGTCAAAATGGTGCAACTACAATTAAGTTAGATTTAGGAATAGCAAAAAGTAGAGCATACAGTTATTCTGTTAGAGATCAAGATGGTATTGAATACTGGGATGGTGTTGTAAATATAGATGCAAATACTTGTTTAAAATTTGAGTTAACTGATTAATGCAAAAAAATTGCTTCCTAGTTATCATCAAAAACTCTAGATTATGAGAATTGATATTATTTCTTATT
>JBIPNH010000050.1:0-15731 GCA_044373665.1 Bacteroidia bacterium | reverse complement strand
TTGTTCTTAAAGGTGAGAAAGCTTTAGATTTAATTCAATTGGTTACAAGCAACGATGCTTCAAAACTAACTGACGGTAAAGTTCAATACAGTTGTTTACCTAATAATACAGGTGGAATTGTTGATGATTTATTGGTTTATAGATTCAGTGAAACAGAATACTATTTAGTTGTAAATGCCTCAAACATTAAAAAAGATTGGGATTGGATTTCTTCACACAATACGTTTGGTGTGCAAATGGAAGACATCAGTAATCAATTAAGTTTGTTAGCCGTTCAAGGTCCAAATGCAATTAAAGTATTACAAAAGTTGACAGAAGTTGAACTTTCTTCTATGCCTTATTATTCATTTAAAACAGGAACGATGGCTGGAATAGATGATGTAATTATTTCAAATACAGGCTACACCGGTGCAGGTGGTTTCGAATTATACGTTTGGAACAAAGATGCAAAAGCACTTTGGGAGGCTGTTTTTGAAGCTGGAAAAGAATTTGATATTATTCCTTGTGGTTTAGGTTGCAGAGATACATTAAGACTTGAAAAAGGTTTTTGTTTATACGGAAATGACATAGACGATACCACATCGCCTATTGAAGCTGGTTTGGGTTGGATTACTAAGTTTACAAAAGATTTTGTAAACAGTGCCTACCATAAATCTTTAAAAGACAATGGTGTTACTAAGAAATTAGTTGGTTTTGAAATGATAGACAGAGGAATTCCTCGTCAGCATTACATCATCAAAGATGCAGAGGGTAATACAATTGGGGAAGTAACCTCAGGAACACAGTCTCCAAGTTTGGGCAAAGCCATTGGAATGGGTTATGTTGCTATTTCACACGCCAACGCTGATACAGAAATTTTCATTGAAATAAGAGATAAAAGTCTTAAAGCGAAAGTGGCAAAAATTCCTTTTTTATAGGAAAATACTAAAGAAATCTTTTTATTAACTTTTTAAGAAATAAGCCCATGACAAACTTTATTGACATTGGGTTGTTTTAGTTGTATGTTTAAAAATCTTTTCAAAAAGAAATCTGAATTAGAAGTGTTAATGGAAAAATACCAAGCATTGCTTAAAGAATCTCACCGTTTGTCATTGATAAACAGAACTCAATCAGACGCTGTAAGGGTAGAAGCGGAAAAGATAGCAGACCAAATTGAGATTTTAAGACAGAAGTAAAGCCCTTAATTTGTTCAATTGTGATTTTTATCACATGGAATAATCGTTTATTTTACTAATTTTGAACTCTTAATTTTTTTTAGTGCAATCCAATCATTCATACAAGAATATCGTTGTAAAATTTGCAGGAGATAGTGGTGACGGTGTTCAGTTAACCGGAACACAGTTTGCCGAAACCAATGCATTGTTTGGAAACGATATTGCTACATTTCCCGATTTTCCGGCAGAAATTAGAGCGCCAATAGGGACTTTACCTGGAGTGTCAGGTTACCAAATTCATTTCAGCAGTGAGTCGGTTTTAACCCCCGGCGATTCATACGACGTTTTAGTAGCGCTCAATGCGGCGGCTCTAAAAGTAAATATCAAATTATTGAAACCAAACGGAATTATCATTGTCAACAAAGATGGTTTCGATTCGCGCAACTTGCGTTTGGCAGGTATCGCAGAGTCCGACCATCCTCTTACAAATGGTAGTTTAGATAATTTTACAGTTTACGAAGCCGATATTACCCAACTAACCAAAAAAGCAGTTTCTGAATTTAACTTAGGAAATAAGGAGTCGGAAAGATGTAAGAATATGTTTGTGTTAGGGATGGTTTATTGGTTGTTTGACAGAGAAATTCAAAATACCATTCATTTCTTAGAAAAAAGATTCTCTAAGAATGAGGATTTGATGAAGGCAAATATCAAAGCCCTTCAAGCAGGTTATTTTTTTAGTGAAACGTCGGAACTATTCAGTAGTCAATACCATATTGAAGCAGCCGAAACTCCTGCAGGACTCTACCGAAGTATAAATGGAAACCAAGCCACCGCGCTAGGTTTACTTGCGGCTTCTGTAAAATCTAATATTCCTTTGTTTTTAGGGTCTTACCCTATCACACCCGCATCGGATATTTTGCACGAGTTGTCTAAGCACAAGGGATATAATGTAATGGCCTTTCAAGCGGAGGATGAAATAGCAGGTGTTTGTGCTGCAATAGGCGCTTCGTACGCAGGTCATATTGGTATTACCACCAGTTCAGGTCCCGGTATTGCACTTAAAACAGAAGCCATCGGTTTGGCAACTATGCTCGAATTGCCTTTGGTTATTTGCAATATCCAAAGGGGTGGTCCCTCAACTGGATTGCCAACTAAAACAGAGCAATCTGATTTACTGCAAGCATTATATGGAAGAAATGGGGAATGTCCGCTGGTAGTAATTGCGGCATCGTCGCCTTCAGATTGTTATGAAATGGCCTACATGGCTGTTAAAATTTCATTAGAACATACAGTGCCTGTGATGTTTTTGAGTGACGGTTACATTGCCAATGGAGCTCAGCCTTGGAAAATAATGCAATTGGATGAATTGCCCGAAATACAGTCGCACTTTATTACGCAAGTAAAAGACGGAGACGTATACAGACCATACCAAAGAGAGGAAAATTTGTCTCGTTTTCACGCTATCCCAGGTTCTGAAGGTATGACCCACAGAATTGGCGGTTTGGAAAAAGAAAATATAACAGGAAACATCAGTTATGAAGGGGTCAACCATGAGCTAATGGTTAAAATAAGAGCACAAAAAGTGGCCAATGTAGCATACCAAATACCTTTGATAGAGTTCGACCAAGGAGATGAAAATTCCGATTGTTTGGTTATTGGTTGGGGTAGTACTTACGGTAGTATATTTACAGCTGTTTCTGAATTAAAGGCAGAAGGATTGAATGTGGCGCAACTGCATTTAAAATATATCAATCCATTTCCTCTCAATTTTCACGAAAAACTTAAACCATTCAAACGGGTATTTGTGGCTGAATTAAACAATGGTCAACTGATAAAATTAATAAGAGAACAATTTTTGATAGATGCAATAGGGATTAATAAAATTCAAGGACAACCTTTCAGTTTACTTGAAATAAAAGAAACCATCAAACAACATATTTAACAAAATGGAATTAACAGAAATCCAATCCCCTTTTTTTACATCAAAGGATTTAGAGACCGACCAAGAAGTGAGATGGTGCCCGGGTTGTGGTGATTATGCCATTTTGAAAAGTGTTCAATATGTATTGCCCGAACTTGGGGTTCCTAAGCATCAATTTGTTTTCATATCTGGTATAGGTTGTTCTTCACGTTTCCCATATTACATGGATACTTATGGCATGCATTCTATTCATGGTAGGGCGGCTGCTATTGCAACTGGCGTTAAGTTGGCTAGTCCCGAATTAAGTGTTTGGATGATAACCGGAGATGGAGACAGTTTAAGTATAGGTGGCAATCATTTAATACACACACTCAGAAGAAATCCTGATATTAATATCTTATTGTTTAACAATGAAATATATGGGTTAACCAAAGGTCAGTTTTCTCCAACCAGTCATGTTGGGCAAATTACCAAATCTTCACCTATGGGTGTTGCAGACAGTCCGTTTAATCCTCTGGCATTAGCGTTAGGAGCTGGCGCAACTTTTGTAGCGCGAACTATGGATAGAGACTTAAAACATCAACAGTTGATGTATAAAAGAGCCTATTTTCATAAAGGAACTTCATTGGTAGAAATATATCAGAATTGTAATGTATTTAATGATGGCGCTTTTGATGTTTTTACAGCCAAAGGAAGCAAGCCTGAAACGACATTGTTTTTAACCCACGGGCAGCCTCTAGTATTTGCTGAAGGAACTAAGGGTGTAATGTTAAAAGGACTTACTCCCGTAATTGTTGAGTTAGATAAGGTTGATAAAGATGAATTGTGGATTCATGATGAACAAGATTTAACCAAAGCTCATTTGCTCTCTCAGTTTTTTGAAAAAGAACATTTCCCACGTCCTTTTGGCGTAATTTACGCTGTTGAAAATAAACCTGTTTTTAATGAGGTAATGAATCAGCAAATTAAAGACAGTAAGATAG
This sequence comes from Bacteroidia bacterium, assembly GCA_044373665.1. Taxonomy (GTDB): domain Bacteria; phylum Bacteroidota; class Bacteroidia; order NS11-12g; family UBA955; genus JABMMZ01. The sequence continues at coordinate 11,673 of JBIPNH010000050.1, read as the reverse complement.
AAAATAAGGAATTGGCATTCAGTAAATTACTTAAATCTTCGAGCAGTTGGGAAATTAAGTAGATGTTAATTTTTAAATTTTTGTTATGTTTGAAGATTAATTAATAACATGGTAAAAAATTTAATATTCACAGTTTCATTTCTATTTTGTTTTTTAAGTATATCGGCGCAAGACACGATTAAGGTTAATACCCATAATAAAGTCGTGATTAAAACCAATCCTTCGGTTGGACATACTTATTATTCTTCATGGGGAACTTTTCCTGCTAAAGATGTTTCTTACCGCAAGGTTTATATGTATTTAGAATTTGGTTGTGCTCCCGGCTTAAGATGTGGAGAATGGGATTATTTAAACCATATTTATATTGGAAAAAAAGGAGGAGTTAATGGCGATAGTTTGCACTATGAGTTAGCAAGATTCATAACACCTTATGGTTTTTATTGGAACAGCAGTCAAAATTGGAAGCACGGTTGGATTTTTGATGTGACTGAATTCTCAGATATTCTTCACGATTCAGTTCAGATTTTATACAAACACACTGGTTATGAGTCAAACACAGACAGAGGTTGGACAGTAACATTAGATTTTAATTTTATAAAAGGAGACCCAGCACTTATTCCTGTGGGATACAAAAGCTTACACAGTTTAAATGCACCTTATGGTAATCCCAATTCAACGTTTGAAAGTGCAGTTACAGATAAGTCGTTTCAAGTGCCTGCAGGTGCAGATTATACGGACATTATGACCTTGCAAACAGGACATGGAATGGATCAACAGCAGAATTGTGCTGAATTCTGTTCCAAAAGAAGAACTTTGAAATTAAATGGTCAAGTGATTTCTGAAAAAAACATTTGGAGAGATGATTGCGGCTTTAATAGTGTATTTCCACAAGCGGGTACATGGGTTTACGACCGTGCCGGATGGTGTCCAGGTGCGCCTGTTTACGCCGATCATGTTTATTTGCCAACCACCGCAGGGTCTAATAATACACTAGCTTTTAACATGGAAGCCTACACAAATACTGTTGGAGGTAGTGCCAATTATTCTATTTCTTCTTACGCTTTTTTCTATAAAAATAATCAGAAACAAGTCGATGCAAGCGTTGACAGAATACTATCCCCATCCACAGAATTTGAAAGTTCAAGGTTGAACCCTATCTGTGGAGCGCCAATCATTAGAGTTAAAAATATGGGAAAAGAAACCATTACTTCTCTAGATTTTGAATATGGTAAAGTAGGAGGCTCATTGCAAAAAATATGGGTGCCATGTAATATAAAACCATTTGAAACGCAGGTTTTAACTCTTGAAGCAGTATACAATTGGAATGGAGCTAGTAATCAATTTGTGGTCAATATTACCAAAGTAAATAGCAAAGAAGACGAATATCGTAAGGATAATATTGCATACAGTACTATTGCCAATGCCCCTGTGACACCAAATGCTATAGTAGTTTTATTGAAAACTAATAATGCACCTACCGAAAATTCTTATACAATTAAGGATGCTTGGGGTAAAGTAATTCGCAACAAATCGGGTTTTGCGCCAAATACAATTTATCGAGATACCGTTTATTTGGATAACAACGTGTGTTATTCATTCGAGTTTTCTGACGAAGGGCAAGGGCCAAGTAATAATCCATTGAACGAAGATGGCTTAGATTGGTGGGCCAATAGTGGAGATGGTGCAGGGTATGTTCAATTAAGACGTTTGTCTAATAATGCAATGCTGAAAAATTTCCTTTCAGATTTCGGTACTAAACATATTTATAACTTCACTAGCTCATATTCTATGTCAACGGATGCACCTGAATTAGGGCAATCGTTGGAGCTTTTTGTATTCCCAAATCCTGCACGCAATGAAGTGAATTTACACATAGAATCCGCCAATAACGGTTTATTCCAGGTTAGTATAGTTGATGTAACAGGTAAGGAAGTATACAAGCGTGAAGGTCAATCAAACAGTGAAGATATTCAAGTTTCTAATTTGGCAAAAGGAGTTTATACAGCCATAGTAAATAAAGATGGGGTGGTATTGACCAAAAAGTTTGTGGTATTGGATTAAGTTAATTTAAAGATGGGATTATTCCTTTTCATCTTCTAGTTCATCCTCAATACCCAAAACTTCATTGCTTTTTTCGAAGGTTAACGACTGTACATTTTTGAGTTGTCGGTCTATGGCCCTTGTTCTTATTTCAGCACTTTCTATCACATTTGAAGCCTCCTGAAGTTTCTTTTTGGTTTTGACGAGTACATCGCCAAATTTGCCAAATTCGGTTTTAACGGCTCCCAATAAATCCCAAACTTCACTGCTTCTTTTTTCGATGGCTAATGTGCGGAATCCCATTTGTAAACTGTTCAAAAGGGCACTTAAGGTGGTTGGTCCCGTGATGGTTATTTTAAATTCTTTTTGCAATTGCTCAAACAATCCCGGTGTTCTTAATACCTCGCCAAATAAACTTTCGTAAGGCAAAAACATGATGCCATATTCGGTTGTGTTTGGTGGATCGATGTATTTTTCTCTGATGTCTTGTGCATTTTTGCGAATACCTCTGATAAAGGCTTTTCTGTATTCTTCAATTTTTTCAATATCACCTTTGTCGTATGCCTCAACTAACGATTCGTAATCCTCTTTTGGGAATTTTGAATCGATTGGCAACCACAAACTTTTGTCTAAATTATTCCCATTAGGCATTTTTATGGCAAACTCAACCACAGCGCCACTGCCTGCTTTGGTTTTTACGTTTTTCTCATATTGTTCGTTTGTTAATAAATCCTCAATGATGTTTTGGAGTTGATATTCCCCTAATACACCTCTTGATTTTACATTGCTCATTACTTTTTTAAGGTCACCCACACTTGTGGCTAAATGTTGCATTTCTCCCAATCCTTTATGAACCGCTTCCAATCGTTCACTCACTTGTTTGAATGATTCACCCAATCGTTTTTCGAGTGTTTCGTTCAGTTTTTCGTCAACTGTTTTTCGCATTTCTTCAAGCTTTTTCTCGTTGCCTTCTTGCATGTTTTTAACATTACTCTCTAGACTCAGTTTTATTTCTTTTAGTTTTTCACTTGTTTCTATGCTTTGGTTTTTTTGTTGCATTTGAAAGTCCGTAAACTGTAATCTCAAACTTTCTCTGTAATCCTTGAGCGAATTGTTCAGGTCGAGCTTTAGTTTTTCTATATTTTCGCCTAATTCTTTGCGATTGTCTTTATTGTTTAAATCTATGTTTTCTTGAAAAGATTTCAATTGGTTTAAAATTTGACTTAAAAAAGACTGAATTTGAGTGTTAAGCTCAGCACGTGTGTCTTTAAAAGCGGTGTTGTTTTCTATTCTATTGTTTGAGAACTCAATTTTTAAATGCTGTTCAAGTTTGTCAATTTGTTGAGCAATTTCCTGAGAGTTTAATTCATTTTGATTGGGTTGTAATTGCTTCTTTATTTGCAGTATTAGAACGAGTCCCAAAATGCCTATGATTGCAAATGCAATGAAAATTATTAGTTGTAATGTTGTCATTTTTAAGAATGATTTTTTAGATAACAAACTTAATTATTAATCAAGGGATTTCATAGCTAAGTTTTAAATTTTGACAGGTTTTTGCCGTTCATTTCTCCAAAATAAAATGTTAAAGAACAAACAAATTCAATGTATATTTGTAATGTTTTTAATTATGTCAATCATATTTAATAGTTTAATTATAATACTTGGTTTTTTGTTAATGGAGGGAGTTGCTTGGTTTACTCACAAATACATCATGCATGGATTTATGTGGTCATGGCACAAGAGTCACCATGAGCCTCGCAAGGGGAAATTCGAAAAGAATGATTTGTTCGGAATTGTTTTTGCCTTTGTGTCTGCAGGGCTCATGATCAGTGGGTCTTGGGGTGATATTGATTGGAAGTTTTATTTAGGTATTGGGATTTTATTATACGGTTTAGCTTATTTTTTAGTTCACGATGTGTTTGTTCACCAAAGATTACCTTTGTTAAAAAGAACAAATAACGCCTATTTTCAAGCCATGCGTTTTGCGCACAAAATCCATCACAAAGTATCTTCGAAAGAAGGTGCAGAAGCTTTTGGTTTTTTGTTTGTTAGCAAAAAGTATCTTAACAAATTTAAGCATAAACAAAAATGAGTAAAAAAATAGTTGTTATAGGGAGTGGATTTGCGGGACTGACAAGTGCCTCTTATTTGGCAAAACAAGGTCATCAAGTTACTTTGCTGGAAAAAAATGACCAAGTGGGAGGTCGTTGTAGAAAATGGGAAACAGATGGTTATACTTTTGATATGGGTCCAAGTTGGTATTGGATGCCTGAAGTTTTCGAAAATTTTTTCAAAGATTTTGGACACAAAGTTTCCGATTTTTACGAATTACTCAGATTAGACCCTGCTTATCGTATCTATTTTACAAACAATGAACAAATTGATATTCCCGCTAGTTTGGATGAGTTAGTCAATGAATTTGAAAAAAGGGAAAAAGGAAGTGGTAATAAATTAAGAGCATTTTTGAAAGATGCCGAATACAAGTACCACACTGCTATGTCTGATTATGTGAACAGGTTGTCTGATTCCTTATTTGAATTTGTAGAACCCCGTTTAATCATCAAATCGTTCCAACTCAGTTTGTTTTCTTCTTTAAGAAAAGCGGTTAGAAAAGAATTTAAGAATCCTTTGTTGGTGAGTTTACTAGAGTTTCCTGTTTTGTTTTTAGGGTCAACCCCAGATAACACACCTGCTATGTACAGCATGATGAATTATGCTGATTTAGTAAAAGGTACTTGGTTTCCTAAAAAAGGAATGGTTCAAATATCAGAAGCATTTGCAAGTGTTGCAAAAAGTCAAGGGGTTACTATTTTGCTGAACAAAGCAGTTACTCATATTCGTGTAGAGAATTCCAAAACAGTAGGCGTAGAAGTAGGAGATGAGTTTTATGAGGCAGACATTGTAGTTGCTGGAAGCGATTATCATTTCACTGAACAAACGCTATTAGACAAGCAACACCGCGTGTATGATAAAAAATATTGGGAATCACGAACGATGTCACCAAGTTCTTTGTTGTATTACGTTGGAATCAATACTAAACTCAAAGAAGTATTGCATCACAATTTGTTTTTCGATGAAGATTTTGAGCAACATGCTATTGAAATATATAAAGAACCAAAATGGCCAAGTAAGCCTTTGTTTTACTTGTGTGTTTCAAGCAAAACAGACCCCTCTTGTGCTCCCGAAGGTCACGAAAACTTGTTCTTTCTAATTCCTTTAGCACCAGGTTTGGCGGATTCTGAAGAATTAAGAGAAACGTATTTTCAAGCCATGGCAAAGCGTCTTAAAGAAAAGTCAGGCATTGATATTAATGAACACATTGTTGTGAAAAGGTCATTTGCTATGAATGATTTCGAGAAAGATTACAATTCATACAAAGGCAATGCTTATGGATTGGCAAATACTTTATTACAAACAGCTTTTTTGAAACCAAAAATAAAGTCAAAAAAGGTAAAAAACCTGTTTTATACCGGTCAATTAACTGTGCCCGGTCCTGGTGTTCCACCTTCAATTATCAGTGGTCAAATTGTAGCTGGAGAAATTGAAAAAATGCTAAAATTGAGTCAGTTATAAAACTTTTTAAAATTATTCTTGTTTAAATATTAAAGTAATATGTTTGAGATTTACGAAAAAACTTCCATTGATTGTAGTAAAAAAACTACCAACAATTATAGTACATCCTTTTCTTTAGGGATTAAAATGATAAGCAAAAGTCATCGATGGGCTATTTATGGCATTTATGGTTTTGTGCGCTTAGCAGATGAAATTGTTGATACTTTTGACAGAGAGGATAAAGCTGAGTTGCTTGCTGAGTTCAAAGCAGATACTTACAAAGCCATTGAAAAAGGAATTAGCTTAAATCCAATCTTACATTCTTTCCAAAAAGCAGCCAATCAATTTGGTATCGGCAAGGATTTAATTGAGCCTTTCTTTAACAGTATGGAAACAGACTTAGGAAAGCAAACATACAACCGCGGACAGTATGATGAATATATCTATGGAAGTGCAGAAGTGGTTGGTTTAATGTGTCTAAAGGTATTTTGCGATGGTAAGGAGAATTTGTATCAACATTTGGTTAGCTCAGCACGGTCGCTCGGTGCTGCTTTTCAAAAGGTTAATTTTTTGAGAGATATTAAGAGTGATATTGAAGACAGAGGTCGTGTTTATTTTCCTACTTTAAACTTAGCGGAGTTTGATGAGTCGGTAAAACGACAAATAATTATGGAAGTAAAGGCTGATTTTGACAAAGCACATGTGGGAATTAAACAATTGCCATTAAGTTGTCGTTTTGGTGTTTATACCGCTTACCGTTATTATTTGCGATTACTCGATAAAATTGAACGTGTTAATGCTGCTGAGGTTTTAGAAAAAAGAATCAGAGTTGCCAATACCGAAAAAGTAGCTTTGTTAGCCCGTTCTTATGTTAAGTTCAAATTTAATGTCATATAATAAATCGGTTTTATTTACTTTACTCATTGGTTTTTTTTCGTTTTCATTGATTCAAGTAGATGAAATTTTAGAACTTAGAACTTCATTCCAAAAAGCACTAACTTCTTCTAAGTCAGCAACTGATTTAAATACACTAACGGCCAAGCAAGAAACTGCCATTAAAAAAGCTTATCACGGCGTTTCTTATACATTGCTTGGAAAACATGCCACAAACCCAATCAAAAAATTAGAGTATCTAAAAAAAGGCTTGCCTATTCTTAATCAAGCTGTTCAAGACAAACCATTGGATGTTGAAATTCGTTTTTTAAGATTTACTGTAGAAGAAAATGTGCCTTCGTTTGTTCAAATAGAAAGACACGTTAATACAGATAAGTATTTTTTGGTCAATAATTTAAAGCCTTCTCATACCTATTATGAGTTCATTAAAAATTATTTAAAACAGTCAAAATCATTGACTGTTTTAGAAAAATCTAAACTTTAGTTGTTTTTTTATTCGTGTGGATTTTCATCCCCATCATCATCAAAAATATTAGCGCCAAAATCGCGTTGGTCTTGGTCATCTAAGAAAGGATTCTCAAGTTGTGATTTCCCTAAGCTATACAAATCAGTTTGAGCACTGTGGTCATCGTTGGTGTTTATTTTACTTGAGTAAGTAACCATTGTTGGTTCTTGGTGGTAATCCCCGAAATTTGACATGTCGTTTTCATCATAGTTCACAAACTTCGCAAAGTTTTCAAGGAAACGAACTTTAGCTTCACCTGTTGGTCCATTTCTGTGTTTTTGGATAATAACTTCACCTAAACTAGGGTCGCCTTGTTGAGGTTCATTCAGTTTGTAATAGTTTGGACGCCATATAAATCCAACAATATCCGCATCTTGCTCTATACTTCCCGATTCCCTTAAGTCACTCAACTGAGGTTTTTTGTCACCTGCTCTTTTTTCTACGTCACGACTCAACTGTGCAAGGGCAATAATAGGAATATTAAGTTCTTTGGCTAAACCTTTTAAAGCTCTTGAAATGGAACCAATCTCTTGCTCCCTGTTTCCGTTTTTACCAACATCTTCACCGCGCATTAATTGCAAATAATCGACAACCACCATCTCAATATGATGTTTGCTGTGTAATCTTCGGCATTTTGCTTTAAATTCAAAAATTGGTAGGGAAGGGGTGTCGTCAATAAAAATCTGTGCTTTAGAAAGTTTTTGGATTTTAGTGTGGAGTTGAGTCCATTCGTGTTCTTCCAAAGTGCCTTTTTTTAGCTTTTCGCTCGAAATTTCACTTTCGGCAGCGATAAGCCTCGTAACCAATTGTGCTGCACTCATCTCGAGAGAGAAAATAGCAACAGGTTTCATGAAATCTACGGCAGCATTTCTAAGCATGGTTAGGGCAAGTGCCGTTTTTCCCATACCCGGTCTAGCAGCTAAGATAATTAAATCTGATTTTTGCCAACCTGAAGTAATATCGTCTAAATTTTTAAGACCGCTTGGAATACCTGTTAAACCATCTTTTTTGTCGTGGTTAGCCTCAATGATACTGATGGCTTCGTTAATAATACTAGAAATTTCTTTGTAAGAACGTTTCATTCCATCATTTTTAACCTCATACAAATCTTTTTCGGTTTCATCTAGGAGTTTAAATGCATCAGTGCCTTCATCGAAAGCAGAAGAAAGTGTTTCGCCAGAAATTCTGATTAATTCACGTTGAATGAATTTTTGAATAACAATGTGTGCGTGGTATTGAATATTGGCGGCAGAGGCAACTCTACTGGTCAATTTAGCGATATAAAAAGGACCACCAACAAGTTCTAATAATCCTTTGATTTTTAGTTTTTCAGTAACAGTTAAGATGTCAACAGGTTGATTGAGGTTGTATAAATCAATCATCGATTCAAAAATAAATCGATTGTTTTCATTGTAAAAATGTTTGCCCTGTAACACTTCAATTGCATCTCTAAGGGCATCTTTTTCCAACATAATGGCCCCTAAGATGGCTTCTTCAAAATCCATTGCTTGAGGTGGAATACGTCCCCCTGCATCAAGTGTTGTTAAATCTATGGTCTTTTTTCGTTTTACACTTGGACGTTCTAACATACTTGCGAAACTAAATTAAAAAATTAGTTATTTTGAATTAATCTTATCCATTTTTGGTGTTAATTGATTGTTGATATAATTTGTTTGAATGGTTTATAGATTCTCTATTTGACAAATTGGCGTTTTGCAGGACGCGCTGTCACATAAATTTTATAGAATGGAATTTGGCATCATTGTGGGAACATGAGTAAAATAGTCTACACTTATATCAATAGTGGGATTATTAATTTTAAAATATAAAGTCAAACTATTAAATTTGTTTATTAATCAATAATGGAAGCTAAATTTTCACCACGCGTTAAAGAAGTGATTCAATTCAGTCGCGAAGAAGCAATTAGAATTGGACACGATTATATAGGTCCCGAACATTTGTTGCTCGGAATGATCAGAGAAGGGGAAGGAACTGCTGTAAATACCTTAAAATCTCTTGAACTAGATGTCATTAGATTGAAAAAATCTATTGAAGATTTAATCAGAGGGACTGCTTCTCATGTTAGTAATTTGGGAAATATTCCTCTTACCAAACAAGCCGAAAAAGCGCTTAAAATCACCTATTTAGAGGCAAAAATATTTAAAACAGATACCATTGGTACTGAACATCTTTTGCTCGCTATCCTTAGAGATGAAGACAATGTGGCTTCTAAGGTTTTGTCACAATATGGTATCACTTACGATTTTTTTAAACAAACTTTATTGGATGGTTTAGGTTCCGATGGGTCAAGAACCCAATTGCCTCCAAGTAATGCGTTTGAAGAGGAAGGATCAGATTCTATGGAGGACAGAAAGTTGGAGGATTTGAAAAAGAAAAACACCAAATCAAACACACCTGTCTTAGATAATTTTGGTAGAGACTTAACCAAATTGGCAGAAGACGGTAAATTGGACCCCATTGTTGGAAGAGAAAAAGAAATCGAAAGGGTTTCGCAGATTTTATCAAGAAGAAAGAAAAACAATCCAATCTTAATTGGTGAACCCGGTGTAGGTAAAACAGCTATTGCTGAAGGCTTAGCATTGAGAATAATCCAAAGAAAAGTGTCTCGTGTTCTTTATAACAAAAGAGTAGTAACGTTGGATTTAGCCTCATTAGTGGCTGGAACCAAGTACAGAGGTCAGTTTGAGGAACGTATGAAAGCCATAATGACAGAACTTGAAAAGGCTGATGATGTAATTTTGTTTATCGATGAAATTCACACCATTGTGGGTGCCGGTGGTGCAAGTGGAAGTTTGGATGCTAGTAACATGTTTAAACCTGCATTGGCTAGAGGAGAAGTGCAGTGTATTGGTGCTACTACTTTGGATGAATACAGGCAATATATCGAAAAAGATGGTGCTTTAGAAAGACGTTTCCAAATGGTTATTATTGAACCTGCATCTCCTGAAGAGTCTATTGAGATTTTGCACAATATCAAAGACAAATACGAAGATCACCACAATGTTACGTATACTGATGAAGCCATCGAAGCTTGTGTTAGAATGAGTAATAGATATATTACAGACAGGAATTTGCCTGACAAAGCCATTGATGTGTTAGATGAAGTTGGGGCTAGGGTCCATATTACCAATATTAATGTTCCAAAAGATATTCTTGATTTGGAAACCCAAATTGAATCGATTAAACAAGAAAAAATTACGGTTGTAAAAAGCCAAAAGTATGAAGAGGCCGCTAAATTGAGAGACAAAGAAAAAAACTTAATCAATCAGTTAGATGCTGCCAAAATAGAATGGGAAAAGGAAACAGGAAGCAATAGATTTACTGTTACAGAAGACAATGTTGCCGAAGTAATTGCAATGATGACTGGAATTCCTGTCAAAAGGATTGGTCAAAGTGAAGGTAAAAAATTGCTGACCATGGAAAGTGACATAAAGAAAAGAGTGATTGGTCAAGACAAAGCCATTGAAAAACTTTCAAAAGCAATTCAAAGAACAAGAGCGGGATTAAAAGATCCTAACAAACCCATTGGTTCATTTATATTTTTAGGCCCAACCGGGGTTGGTAAAACAGAATTAGCAAAAGCGCTTAGTGAATACATGTTTGATAGTAATGATGCTTTAATCAGAATAGACATGAGTGAGTTTATGGAGAAATTTGCCATAAGTAGATTGGTGGGAGCGCCTCCAGGTTATGTAGGGTACGAAGAAGGTGGATTGTTGACCGAAAAAGTGAGAAGAAAACCATATTCTGTGGTCTTGTTTGATGAGGTGGAAAAAGCCCATCCTGATGTGTTTAATATCATGCTACAAGTATTAGATGAAGGTTTCATTACGGACAGTTTGGGTCGTAAAATTGATTTCAGAAATACGGTTATTATCATGACTTCTAACATTGGTTCACGTCAGTTAAAGGATTTCGGAACAGGGGTTGGTTTTGCAACTACTAATAAATTAGCCAGCAATGAGTCGGAAAGCAAACAAGTGATTGAAGGGGCTTTAAAGAAATTTTTCTCACCAGAGTTTTTGAATCGTATTGATGATATAATTGTCTTCAACAGTTTAGAAAAACACGATATATTGAATATTTTGGAGATTCAAATGAAGAAAATGTTGAAACGCATTGAAGATTTAGGATACAAAATAGAATTGTCACAAGAAGCAAAAGAATTCATTGCAGAACAAGGGTTTGATAGTAAATTCGGCGCTCGACCATTGCACAGAGCCATACAAAAGTATTTGGAAGACCCATTGGCAGAAGAGATTCTAAAAGGCGATATTGTAGAGGGTTCAGTGGTTAATATTGAACTCGACAAAGAATCCAATCTTTTGAAAGTGATTAAAGACTTACCTCCAACTACTCCCAAAAAGACTAGAAAACTTAAAGGAGAATAGAGTTAGTCAGCATTAATTAAAGGCAGTTAGTTTTCTTTATAAGTGTTATTTATTTTTTAAAGAAAAACTGATAATTAGGGTTATTAGTATATCAAGAAATTATAAAAATCAAAAATGAAATACTTGTTATACAAGCTAGCCATCTTATTCCTGATTGTTTTTCAAGCGACATCAATGAGTGCGCAGGCTATGCTTGATTTAGAAACGGGAGCTGTTTTTTCGGGCTATAACAATGTCAGAATTCCTGGTAATGGGGGTACAAATTTTTCT
>JBIPNH010000158.1:0-4533 GCA_044373665.1 Bacteroidia bacterium | reverse complement strand
TAGTATGTTGCTTCAGTGGTATATGGATTTTCAGTGGTAGTAAGTGGGTAAAACTCGTCTTTAGCTTCTTTAAATTTAGCGGTTTTGAAAAAACAATAGCCTTTGCGATAAGACAAGGTTTGCTTTTCTTCTTCAGACAAACCCATTGGATTTACTTTTTTGTAAAACGAAATTGCTGTTCTAAATTTTGTGGTGTTGTAGTAATAATCCCCAACTTCCAAATTGGCGTTGTTTACTTTGCGACTTTGTGGATGTCTTTGAATAAAGTCAAGCATATTCGCCAATCCATTTTGGTGCATTAATTTTAGTTTGCAACTTGCTATGTAGTATTCTACATCACTAGAATTGACTGCATCATTTGCATAAGGCAAATAATCCATAAAAATAGAAATAGCAGCATTGTACAGTTGTTTGTCGTACAATTCCATTGCATTGTTATATAATTTAATACGTTCTTCGTTACCCGCAGTTCTTTGTGCAAAGCTTACAAAGGGAGTAAAAAGAATAAATAATAATATAAAAGTATATTTGGTAAAGGCAGATTGATGCATTATTAGGCAAAAATAAGTTGTTTTAAAGTTGTTCTACAAAATGAGTTTTAAACATAATACACCTAATAAAGTAAATTATTTGAAAAAAATAGACGCTTAAACAACACAAAAGAAAAGTAATTATTAAATTTAAGCCATTCCCAATATTTACAACTGAACAAAAAAGTGTACACCTGTCTGTTCATCTATTAAAATAAATGAATACTTTTGCAAAAATGCATCGCTTAATTTTATTCATTTATAGCCTCGCTTGTCTTCCACTATTTTCTCAACAAACAACGGTTGTTAAGGGCAAAATTACGGATTACAAAACAGGTGAACCTGTTACAGGTGCTTCTGTTCAATTTAACAAACTTGAAGAAGGTGGATATTCTAATTTTAATGGCTTATACTCCATTAAAACCAATCAATTTTCTGACACTATCATCATTTCCTACGTTGGTTATAAAACCTTGTATTATACTATAAAACCATATACTACACAAACTATTAATGTTAAATTGGAACAAGAAGAACTACTTTTTAAGGGAGTTACTACCTCTACTAAAATTAACAGGGCTTTAAGAATTGTCAAACTTGCTCAAGAAAACAAAGCAAATTACAATTTCGAAAAGCTTAATTCTTTTGAGTGTGAAAGTTTTACTAAAGTACAAATTGCGGTAAACAATGTATCGGAGGATTTAAAAAACAAAAAACTATTAAAAAGTGTAGAGGGTATTTTTGACACACTCTCTTACTTAAGCGAAGATAAAAACAAACAAGTATTGCCCATCTTTTTGTCTGAAAATTTAAGTAATTTCTACTTTAATAAAAATCCAAAATTAGTAAAGGAAGTCATTGTAGCATCTAGAATTAAGGGGATTGGTGTTGATGATGGTTCGTTTTTATCTCAACTTTTAGGTTCTACCTTTCAACAGTACAATTTTAACGATAACATACTCCCCATTTTACAAAAGAACTTTATTTCACCTATCAGTAAATCGTCTTTCAGTTATTACAATTATGCATTGAAAGGCTCTTTTTACGAACCGGGCTCCGATCGCAAAATTTACCAAATTGAAGTCACTCCTAAAAATCTGCTCGACCTTGTCTTTACTGGTTATATTTGGATAGAAGACAGCTCTTTTGCCCTTAAAAAACTAACATTGAGTATTACCAACAAAGCCAATTTGAACTTTGTGGAAAAACTAAAAATCACACAAGAGTTAGAGACTACCGAAGCGGGCGCTTATGTGCCTGTTAAAACCAGAATTTTGATTGATATTGCTGAAATTTCAAAAAAATCAGCGGGTATGATTGCCTTGTTTACCAACTCGTATGAGAAAATTATAGTAAACAAAGACCGTTCTCCTAAGTTTTTTGACGCCTCTGTTTCTATGAACGAAGATGCCACCCAACAAAGTGAAGCCTATTGGGATACCATGCGTCACGAAGAACTTTCGGTTGATGAAAAAAGAGCTTTGTCAAAAATTGACACTCTGACTAATGTTAAAGTGGTTAAAAATTACGTTGAATTGATCAATATTTTATTCAATGGATACAAAACAATTGGCAAAATAGATTGGGGACCATACGCACTCTTATATGGTTACAATGTATTGGAGGGACACAGGGTGAGAGTAGGTGCAAAAACCAATTTTAAATTCAGTAAAAAAAATATCTTAAGTGGTTATGCCGCTTATGGTTTAGGGGATGATTTATGGAAATACAAGTTGCAATATGAAAGAGTCTTACACAGAAAACATTGGACCATTTCAGGCTTGTCATACAAAAATGACATTGAGCAAATTGGCGTAAATGACGACTATTATGGTTCAAGTAATTTATTTACAGCTGTTTCTATCTTTGCAGCCAGTCAGTTAAACAGAACCAAAGAATCAAAAATTTGGGTCAATAGTGAATTTACCAAAGGATGGCATGCCAAAGCTCTTTTTACTCACAAAGAATACCTCTTTCAACCTATAAATAATTTCAATTTTGCATACGAAACCAACCAAAATGACAGTAATAATTTTTCGAGCAATTTCACCAATGCAGCTCTAGTTTTAGGACTAAGATGGGCGCCTAAGGAATATTATTTGCAAAATGACAATGAGCGTGTTAAACAATCTAAACCGGGCGGACTTGCCTTGTCTGTCAATTACACCCGTGGCATTAAAGGGTTTATGGGTAGTCGATTTAACTACAACAGAGTAACAGCGTCTATCGAAAAAGGATTGAGTTTTGGATATTGGGGTCGTACCGATTTTACACTTTCGGGGACTAAAATATTTGAAAGACTTCCCTATCCATTATTGGAGGTACACAGAGGAAATCAGTCCTTTATTTACAACACATCTGCATACAACCTGATGAACTTTTTTGAATTCGTAACCGATCAAAGTTTATTTTTCAAAATGGAACACCATTTTAATGGCGCTATTTTCAATAGAATTCCTTTAATGAAAAAATTGAAGTGGCGTGAATTTGCCGAAGGTAGAATGGTAATGGGAAAATTAAGTGAGAGAAACATAGACATCATTCCTGGCGGTAGAGAATTTGAGGGCAAATCAGTAACACCAATTACTAACTCAATCAACAGAGAACCTTATATTGAAGTGGCATACGGCATAGAAAATATTTTTAAAGTCTTGCAAGTGGTTGCCATTCATCGATTAACACACTTAGATAAACAAGGCATCAGTAAATTTGCCATTAAAGTTGGATTAAGCGTTAGTTTTTAAAAAAATGAAGACATTAATAGTAATACCATCCCGTTATGGGTCAACCCGATTTGAAGGCAAACCGCTGATAGACATTGCTGGAAAAACATTAATTCAAAGAACTTATTTACAAGCACAAAAAAATGAATTAAATGCCAGAGTGATAGTGGCAACAGATGACGAAAGGATTTACAAACACGTAAGTACTTTTGGAGAATGTATGATGACAAGTGTTCATCATCAAAGTGGAACCGACCGTTGTTTTGAGGTCTTAGAAACGTTGAATGAATCATTTGACATCTTGATTAATTTACAAGGCGATGAACCTTTTATCCAACCTAATCAAATTGCTAAATTAGCCAAAGGTTTAATGAATATAGATACTAAAATTACAACCTTAAAAAAAAGAATACAATCAAGAGAGGACTTAATGAATCCAAACCATGTTAAAGTGGTAACCAATAAAAATAACGATGCTTTGTATTTTTCAAGGCAAGTTATTCCTCATTTAAGGGGAATTGCTTCCGAAGAATGGGTTGAACATTACCATTATTTCAGACACATTGGTTTGTATGGATTTCGCACAGAAATAATTCCTGCATTAAAATCATTGCACGTAAGTGAGTTAGAAAAAATGGAAAGTTTAGAACAATTAAGATGGCTTGATAATGGATTTAATATCAATGTTTTAGAAACCAATTTCCAAAGTCCTGCGATTGATTCACCAGAAGATTTGTTAACTGTTGAAAATTTCTTGAAAAGCAATCCTGAAATGATAGACTAAAAACTACTACCTTTGTCATCCGGTTATCTGCTCCATCTGTGCCATGTACTTTATACATAAATCAGCATCATATAACCAATCAAAATCAGCAAAATGGAACAGAAGTGTAAATACATATTTGTAACCGGAGGTGTTACATCATCATTAGGAAAAGGCATAATTTCAGCCTCATTAGCCAAGTTATTACAAGCAAGAGGTTATCGTGTTACGATACAAAAACTTGACCCTTATATCAACGTTGATCCGGGCACATTAAATCCATACGAACATGGTGAATGTTATGTGACCGAAGATGGTGCTGAAACGGATTTGGATTTGGGACATTATGAGCGTTTTTTAAATGTTCCTACCTCGCAAGCCAATAACGTAACAACAGGTAAAATATACCAAACCGTTATTCAAAACGAAAGAAGAGGTGATTATTTGGGCAAAACAGTTCAAGTAGTTCCTCATATTACTGACGAAATAAAAAGAAGAATTCAAATTTTAGGTAATT
>JBIPNH010000157.1:0-4593 GCA_044373665.1 Bacteroidia bacterium | reverse complement strand
GCTCAGCTGGTTTAGAGCATCTGCCTTACAAGCAGAGGGTCACTGGTTCGAATCCAGTAGCCCCCACCACTTAAAAACCTCCAATTTGGAGGTTTTTTTTATGCCCTTAATTTTAGATTGATTGGTGTTTGAAATCGGGTCACTGTCCCGATTGCTATCGGGACGAATCCTTTAGCCACCATTACTTATTTTCAAAGAATACGTTGCTAAATCAGTGTAACTCTTTTTTCATTTGCATACAATTTGCATACAATTTGCACAAAATTTGCACAAAAAAACCTAATGTTCTTTTATTGAACCAAAAATTCAATTCGATAAAAGTGCCACCATTTCATCGCTCGCATCCTAAGTGTGATTCAAAACCCTCTCCTGCTGTCATGTCGCCGAAGAAGACATAAATTTTCCGACATCTTTTCAAAAACCAACCTTGGCTACTTAAATTCAATAATATTCGGTTTTACGACAAAATATTCATTTACTTCAATTCTTATTCTTACTTTAGCTTCGCTGCGACTGCGTGGTTTTATGGGAAAAAAGTAAGCAACTAAGCGAAGCGACCTCACGAATTCAAAAACAAAACAAACAAAAATGAGTAAAAAGCCCACCACGAATGAATCCCGCATTACTGCGGGACTAACAATTTGCCTTAACTCACACACCAGCTCCCCAAAGCTGTCAAATTGAAATTTCGCGCCATTCGTGGACGCCTCCGCACGGACTTCGTTTACCGCCACCAAAAACCACTGCATTGAATGGCACATTTTGAAACCCAAGAAATATTTTTGATTTAGTGATTTTAGATTTTTAGATTTTTTAATAAAGCTTTTGTCATGGTGAGGCTCTCGAACCATAGACAAAATAACTTTTAAGTTGAGTCCAAAAAAACGACAAGCTCCACTCTTCTCTAATCCTTTTTGACCTCCCCGGCTGTCATGTCGACAAAGGAGACATCTCTTTACCGACAGCTTTTCGGAAACTTTCCTTAGATTTAAAGATTTAAATGTGTTCGGTTTTACAACATAGTTTTCATTTACTTCTTGTCTCTACTTTCTTAATGTCATCCTGAGCGGAGTCGAAGGGTCATTGCATAAAAGAAAGACCACGAATCCCGCTGTACTGCGGGAGCAGCGAAGCTACCCAAAGAAAAAGCTAGTGCTACAATACGGATTTATTTAAACAGCACCCTATCAATGCTGAATAATCAACTTTTTAAAAGTAGTGCCATATTGGGTTTCTATTTGAATGATATAGATACCATTTAAATGAGATATGTCTAATTCTTGTTCGTTTACAACATCTTTAATGTTTAGAATTTTTCTTCCATTTAAATCAAAAATAGAAACAGATGCTGGTTCAGATATTTCCATTTTCAAAGTAAATTTACCATTATTTGGATTAGGATAAATCTCGAATTTACCAACTACTAAATCATTAATTGTAGTTGATTTTTTTATCATATTAAATGCCATCATAACTGGATCATGATCAGAAGAACGGTAAAAATTATTTTGATATAAATCTTGGGTTTTAAAACTTGTTGTATAGTCAATTACCAAGGGCTCATCGCAGTTAATGTGCCAATTTTCTGCACCAACTTTGGCTTTCAACATCGAATAGCTAGAGAGTGCATGATCCAATGAACCTGATTGTCCGTCAAACATGTAAGAATATGTTTCACCCATTAAGTCGTAAAATCCACCAGCTCTTAAAATATCCATCGGGTCTTCTTGACCGTAGGCATTCAGGTCTCCTATTATTACGACATCACTATCTCCTGTATTGGTCATTAAAACGGATACGAACTTTAACAATGCCTTAGCTTGCTTTTTTCTTGTCGCATTAAAGCAGCCCTGACCATCATTTTGGTCAAGATCTTTACTGTCAGCAGGACTTGTTGCGCAGCTCTTTGACTTGAAATGATTAACAATTACAGTAAATTTCTCTGAATTGCTGTTAAGTGTAAAGCTTTGAGCCAAAGGGGGTCTTCCTAACAAAGTAAAGGCAGAATCGTTATAGCCTTTTGATTTTCCAAATGGAGTAAGAACTGCTTTTTTGTATATCATTGCCACTTTAATGGCGTCTGTTCCTGAGCTTCCATCAACCCCAATTGGATCTTTTACCAAATCAAAAACTGTTGAACCATATTCTGCATTTACAGCATTTACTAAATCTCTTAATGCTGACAATGAACTATCTCCATCGTTTTCTATTTCCATTAAACCTACCACATCTGAATCCATTGCTTTTATTGCTGCAACAATTTTTGCTTTTTGTCTTACAAGCTCTGCGGCAGTTTTTGCACCTCTGGCTGTTGGAAATCCACCACCCTTTCCATCTCCATTAAAGTAATTTAAAACATTTAAGCTTGAAATTTTCAGGTTATGTCCAGTGAATACAGGAACAGCAGGACGGCTAGCATATTTTATTTTTAAGAACCCTTTGTATGGATAAACACGATAAGAATTGAACCCATAACCCATTACACCAGTAAGTGTATCAATAGTAGAACCAATTCTTAAAGTTTTTTCAATAGCATCCATAAATGGAATCGGATTTGGATTTTGTGACGACAACTTATCACATACTAGTAACTTGCTTCTGTTATTCAATGACTGCATTGCAAGAACTGCTGAGACATTACTATTACCCTCTGATGTATTATTTTCCTTATTTAAATCGTTTGGGTCAATTGTATTGGTTGGATTAACTAGTCGACCTAAGGAAGAAATTTGTATTTCGCCATATCTTCCAAGTTGATAGTTCTCTGTTACAGTCAAAGGCTGAATAACATTAATAAGCATGCCTTCGAAATGTTCCAACTGTCCAATAGAATCTAAAGGGAGTTTAAGCAAAGTTGCTTTAACTGTTAAATTACTACCCAAAACCTGAACATCTGTAATATTACTTATAATGGTTTGACCAAATTCTTCAGTTACTTTTCCACTCACTCTAACTTTGTCACCTTCTTTTACATTGTTTACGGTTTCTTTTATAAAAATACCTTCAGAGGACTGAACCAATGAATCCATTAAATCATCTTGCATGTAAAATCCACTTTGCTCGTTGCTACCCTGCAAATCAGCCGTTACTATTCCTTCAACAGTGACCATACTATTTAGTTTTGGGGAAATTTT
Organism: Bacteroidia bacterium; assembly: GCA_044373665.1. Taxonomy (GTDB): domain Bacteria; phylum Bacteroidota; class Bacteroidia; order NS11-12g; family UBA955; genus JABMMZ01. The sequence goes on along the minus strand of JBIPNH010000157.1, from coordinate 1,459 downwards.
ACCGGTACCTTGCACAGAAGATATTCTTGTTACAGGTAAGTCATTGTCTGAAATAGTTAGAACAACGGTTTGTCCAATTAATAAATTTGTATCAGATGTAGTTAATCCAAGAGTGATATTTTCAAGAGATTCAAAATCTTGATCATCCAACACAGTAAACTTTAAAGTATCGTTGTATTTTCCTTTTTGAATTTTCACACTATCTCTAGATAGCCATTTATAATCTGAATTGCTTATACCTGATCCATTCAATGAAAGTTTGCTTGTAAAATTGTAGTTTAATGTATCTCTTAATTTGAAAAACAAAGAGACGGTATCCTTTCTACTTTCACTCAAAGCAATCTTTGATGCGCTTATATCAATGTAATTTTTTATACTTGAACTAACTACATTGCCATAAACAGCAACATTATCAAATCGCCAAGTTCCAGTTGTTGCATAAGAACTTGTAGAACCTGACGCAACATAAGAGCTACCAATAAAACTAGAAACCAGCAAAATTTGAATCTCCGATTTGTTATTTAGAAAAGAATAAGAGCTTAAATCTATAGTTTTACTAGACCATACAACGCCAGAACTTGCAATCAAACTATCAACCTTTGTAAAATTTACATCATCAGCAGATACCAAAACAACTGTTTTTTTAGAAGCTGTGTTACTGTTGTATTGCTCAAACTTTAAACTCAAATTATTAAATCCTGTGCTTGGTATCTTAATTTTTATTCCAGCCTTTTCGTTGTTACTCGATTGGGAAGGATATGAATTTGTCCCATAGGCTTTTCCACTTGAAGGATTTCCTGAAACATAAGAGGTAAATGCGGTGCCGCCTACGGGTAAAAAACTTCCTGTTCCACTGTCGGGGGTGTTACTTGAATTATCAAAACTCCATTTAGTGATTAGTGTTTGTGCACCACAAATGTAACAAAACACAAAAGCGAAAAAAGTAAAAAAGAATTTCATATTGTCTATTTAAATAAAAATACAAAGGCACTATTTTAAATTTAATTTTAAATGTGGATGCTATTATGTTTAGACTAACATTAAGTGATAAATTAGACTAAAATAAACGTTTATTTTGCTTTATGATAGCATTAAAAGCATTGTTTAGTAATAGACATTTGATTTTAGAATTGTTTTAAAATAAGTCTATGATAGAAGAGATGATGAGTTGAAATAAAAAAGTATATTTTTTTATATTGTATGTAACCTAAATTAATATTTTAATCAATAAAAGAGTAATAGATATTGATATAATACAAAGAGATAACATATTAAATTTTATTTAATATGTTATGCTTAAAAAAACTCAAAAAAAGAAGTGTTGTTGGGTTAAAAAAAAACCCCGCTTTATGGCGGGGTTAGTTTGTAATAATTTTGGCAACGACATACTTTCCCTGTTTTAACACAAGTATCATCTGCGATATGGGGCTTAACTTCTCTGTTCGGTATGGGAAGAGGT
>JBIPNH010000156.1:0-4605 GCA_044373665.1 Bacteroidia bacterium | reverse complement strand
CAACAATATGGAATTGATCCAAAAATCTTAGAACAATATGCCAACGAAATTAAAGAAGTTGTAGATATGGGGATAGAAGTTGCCATTGTTATTGGAGGTGGTAATATTTTTAGAGGGGTTCAAGGTGTTCAAGGTGGATTGGTTGACAGAGCACAAGGAGATTACATGGGGATGTTAGCAACTGTTATTAATGCTATGGCGCTTCAAGGTGCACTTGAACGAAATGCTATTAAAACAAGATTGTTGTCTGCCATTAAAATGGAGCAAATTTGCGAGCCTTTTATCAGAAGAAGAGCAATGAGACACCTTGAAAAAGGACGTGTTGTTATTTTTGGTGCTGGTACAGGAAATCCTTATTTTACCACTGATACTGCGGCCTCTTTGAGAGCTGTAGAAATTGAAGCTGATCTTATTTTAAAAGGAACCCGTGTTGATGGTGTATACACTGCCGACCCTGAAAAGCATGCCGATGCCGTTAAATTTGATAATATTACTTTTAGCGAAGTTTATGAAAGAGGTTTGAATATTATGGACCTTACCGCAATAACCCTTTGTCAAGAAAATAAATTGCCTATTCTCGTTTTTGATATGAACAAACATGGTAATCTTAAACGCTTAATGATGGGCGAAAAAGTGGGTACTTTGGTTTCTTAGTCTTTGTTTCTTCTTTTTAGTATTCCTAATCTTTCTAAAAAACTGTAAAGTATAGAAAGTGCTATAAATATAGAAGAACTAATTAATAGTGCTACGCCTATTTTAGACATCATTTGTGATTTGTTTTTGGCAATTTCAATGGGAGTGGAATAGTCCAAGATTAAGCCGTGTTTAATCCATAAAATTAATCCAAAAACAAAAGAAAGCATAGCCACTACGCCAGTGTATATTGCCCATTTATCGTTGTTGAATATAAAATGTCTAACTATTTCGATTGCTAAATAAGAGAAAGCAATTATTGAAAGAATTAACTCAATTTGATATCCCATTTTGATGTTACTTTACACCTATACTGATACTGGTTTTAAAACAAAAGTAATAATCATCAAACGGCCCAATGATTCTAGGATTGTATCGAACTTTCAAAGCAAGTTTGGTAAATTCTAGGGACATATTGACATGGTTTTTATAGGTTATGCCAATAATGGGTCTTAAACTCATGTTTAAATCGGGTTTGTTATAAGCCACATGCGCCAAGCCAATGCCTCCACCAACAAAGGGTTTAATTGCTATTTTGCCAATAAAATAATGATAAGTAGGTGATATTGAGAAAATGTCATAAGCACCTATGGCATCCGTTTGGAAACTTTCTTGAACCAATGCGTATTCCAAATTAACACCGATAGAGTGTCTGTTGTTTATGATTTTTTGAGGATGTAAATGAATCCCCATTCCTGCATTTTTGCCATTATACTTCGATATGTTAGGATTGAAATATCTCTCAGGGAAATTGCCAAATAATCCAAAGTTGACTCTGTAGTTTTTTTGCTGTGCTTTCAAAGGGGTAAAAGCAGCGGTTATTAGAAAGAAAAAAAACAGATGTTTTTGGAAATTTAACTTCATTTCTTAAAGATTTTTTTTTACTCCATGTAACCCCAATGTTTCAATTTCAATTCGTTTTTTCTCCAATCAGGTTCTACTTTTACTCTTAAATCTAAAAAGACTTTTTTGCCAACAAATTTTTCAATGTCTTTTCTTGCTTCTGTCCCAATTTTCTTAATTCCTGCACCCATTTTCCCAACAATAATTCCTTTTTGTGAATCGCGCTCTACGATAATATAAGCGTATATTTTATCTAAGGTTTTGCCCTCTTGATAGTCGTGTACAATAACTTCTGTGCTATAAGGAATTTCTTGTTCGTAATAATGAAATATTTTTTCGCGAATCATTTCACTCACAAAGAAACGAACATTTCTGTCTGTGAGTTGGTCTTTCGGATAAAACGCTTCGTGTGTTGGAAGGTATTTTTGTATTAACTGAATCAAACTGTCAGGATGAAACCCATTAAGTGCAGAAATTGCGATGGTTTCTGTTGGTTTTAGTTCTTCGGTCAGTTTTTTCATTACCAAATCAACCTCTTTGGGATCGGATAGGTCGATTTTGTTTATAATTAATAAGATTGGACAAGTAGCCTTAGCTATCAAAGTCATTTGTTCTTCTTTGAAATTGGGATTAGTAACATCTACCAAAACAATTAATACATCGGCATCTTCTACACTCTCTTTTACCGCTGTCATCATGCTGTCGTGTAATTTATAGGCAGGTTCAATAATGCCCGGAGTGTCGGACAAAACGATTTGAGAATCTTCTGTATTGATGAGTCCTAATATTCGGTGCCTTGTTGTACTTGCTTTTGGGGTTATTATTGATAGTTGTTCACCAATAAGTAAATTACTTAACGTACTTTTGCCGGCATTAGGTTTGCCAATGATGTTTACAAAGCCAGCTTTATGTGTTGTTTTTTGTTCTTCCAAAATGTTGTTTTTTAATGTTTGTTTGCTAATTGTCCGCAGGCAGCATCGATGTCTTTTCCTCTACTTCTTCTTACGTTTACTATGATGCCTTTTGACTGAACTCTGTCTGCAAATTTTAATATTTTATCGGGGTCGCTACTGGCAAATCCAGAAATAGAAATAGGATTGTATTCGATTAAGTTGACTTTGCATGGAACTCTTTTTGCAAATTTGATTAATTCGTCTGCCTCCTCAATGCTGTCGTTTGTGTCCTGAATAACAGCATATTCTAAAGTGATTTTGCGTTTCGTTTTTTTGTAAAAGTAATTTAGGGCCTCTATTAATTCTTCCAAAGGATTGCTGTCATTAATAGGCATTATTTTACTTCTTTTTTCGTTGTTTGCCGCGTGCAAAGAAAGGGCTAAGTTAAAACGGACACCATCGTCTCCCATTTTTTTAATCATTTTAGCAATACCTGCCGTGGAAACTGTAATTCTACTTGCCGACATGCCCAAGCCCTCCTGACTGGTAATTTTATGAATGCCTTCCATTACATTGTTGTAGTTGAGTAATGGTTCGCCCATTCCCATAAATACAATATTGCTTAATGGCATTTGATAAGTATTTTTTGCTAATTGGTCAATCAGCCAAACTTGGTCATAAATTTCAGCAGGTTCCAAATTTCTAATTCTTTTCATAGCACCTGTGGCACAGAAAGTACAAGAAAGACTACAACCAACCTGACTGCTTACACAGGCTGTCATTCTGTTAGGCGAAGGAATAAGCACACCTTCAACTACAGCGCCATCGTGAAGTTTAAACGCAAGTTTTATGGTGCCGTCAACACTGGTTTGGGATGTTAAAATTTCGACGGTTAATAAATGGAAATGTTCGTTTAGCCAAACCCGAATTGATTTGGAAATATTGCTCATTTCATCAAAGCTTCTAACTCCCTTTTTCCACAACCATTCATAAACTTGTTTGGCGGTGTAAGAAGGAAATCCAGCACTTGAAAATTGTTCCTGTAGCTGTTCTAAGGATTCTAAACGGATGTCTTTTTTAGTAGGATTCAACAAGATTGCAAAGTTAATAGATTTTTAATGCTTGTGTAAATTTAAAAAAAATAGTAATTTTGTTATATGAAAGTAAATTTTACTCTTAAAATATATAGTTTATTCGCCTTAATGATGGTTAGTGTTTTGGGGTTTTCTCAAACAAATGCCCTTAAATTAACAATCAATCATAAATTGGGTGCAAGCCCTTTTGCATACAACCAAGTTGCCTATAATAATTTAGGGACTAATTTTAATGTTAACTTGTTGATGTATTATATATCAAAAGTTAAAATCGTTCATGATAAAGGTAAAGTTACCTCATTAAATAATCTTTACATTTTGGTTGATGCGTCTAAGCCAACTTCAATTAATTTAGGAGATTTAACGATTGACAGTGTTGAAAAAATTCAGTTTTCTATTGGTGTAAACACCCCTCAAAACAATCAGGACCCAACTGCTTGGCCCGAAGATCATGCGCTTGCACCAAAAAGCCCTTCAATGCACTGGGGTTGGAGTGCAGGTTACCGTTTTATGGTGATGGAAGGAACGACAGGTGATGGATTAAATAAAATGTTCCAAATTCATGGATTAGGGAATATTAACTATTTTCAAACTGAAGTGGCAACCTCAGCTACAAAAGAAGGCAATGTTATCAATATCGCGCTAGATGCTGATTATACCAAAGTGTTAAAAAATATTCCTTTGTGGAATGGCGTTATTTCTCACGGTGAAACGGATGAATCGGTTACCGCACTTCAAAATTGTAGAGATTATGTGTTTTCACCTGCTGGTCAAGCTTTGTCAAAACCATCTATCAGTTACTCTAATGAGTTTGTTGTTTTTCCGAATCCTAGTAATGGGTCATTTGAAGTTAAATCTAATGTGAATTGGGATTGTGTTAAAATAGTTAATCAACTTGGTCAAACAGTGTTTCAAGGGAATAATAATTCACAATTAAATATTTCGAATTCAGGGGTTTATTTTCTGCATTTCGAAAAGGAAGGTCAGTTTTTAGGAACAAAATTAATCAGCATTCAATAAGTTGCGGTCGTGGGTTAATCAAAGTTTATTTGTATTAATTCCACTCTTTTGGGTGGCTTGTA
>JBIPNH010000049.1:0-16322 GCA_044373665.1 Bacteroidia bacterium | reverse complement strand
CTTCTGCCAATAACATTTCAATTAAACTCTATCAAATTTCAACTTAACACATTTTTGTGGAATGAAAACAATCAGCCTATATTTTTGGAACAGAATATAGTTCCTGTTGTTGTGGATGAATTAGAGATTTTTTTAAATGACACTTTACTAAAAAACGAAGCTACACTTTTGGCACAAAATCATCCTAAAGTTAAAAGCATTGAACAAAAAATAGAACAATTGGAGTTGGAAGAAAAATTGAAACTCAATAAGCTTCTTCCCAAAATAGATGTCAATTACAATGTGTTATTAAATGATGCTACACGAAATCCAAGTATTGTTAACAACAACTATACACAGAATTACAAATGGGGTGTAGATGTTCAGTTTCCAATCTTTATTCGTGCAGAAAGAGGTCAGTTACAATCTATAAAACTGAAAATCTCTGACAATAATTACACCTTTGAACAGGTTAAAAACAGTATTGTAAACAAGATATTAGACTACAAAGTACAAACTAATTTATATCAAAGTCAGGTCAACTTAGCTAGCACAATGGTCGAAAACTTTAACCGTGTTTTGAACGCAGAGAAGTCAAGATTTGAATTGGGTGAAAGCAGTATTTTCTTAATCAACTCCAGAGAACAAAAACTTTACGAAAGTCGGTTAAAAAGACTAGAGGCATTCTATAAGTTCAATAAATCCAATTATAGTTTGAATTGGTCAGCGGGTTTATTCGCCAACTAATTGATTGTTCAATAACAGATCAACTTCTATTTTACCAAACAATTTACTTGAATATACTTCTTTTAATTGTTCAATATGCGACAATTTGTGTGCATCGGAACTAACATAGTGATAGCGTTTATTTTCAATGAGATACTTTGCCAATTTAGTAGATTGAGGTGAGTAATGTGAAATAAGGGATAATAAATTAATTTGAAATTTAACCCCTGTTTCAAAAATCTTCTCTGCCAATTCATAATCACTTTGCAAATAAACATAACGTTCGGGGTGAGCTAAAATGGGCGTAAATCCTTTGTTAATTAACTCAAAAATAACTTGTTCGAGTTGTATTGGTTGATTAATAAATGGCGTTTCAATTAATACGTTCTTATTCCCGAAGCTTATTATATTATCAGGATTACTTTTTAAATCTTGAATAAAAACATCATCTATTAAATGTTCGGCTGCATATTCAAGTTGCATCTCTAAATTATTCGCAAGCACATAGTCCTTGAGCGCCAAAAAGGGCACTGAAATAGTTTCTTTGGTATTGGGATAATAATCACTGATGACATGCGGTGTGAAAATTAATTTTTTAAACCCCAAATTCATCATTTGGTGAATCATTTCTATGGAGTATTCTAATGTTTTAGAACCATCATCAATTCCAAATAGGATATGATTGTGCATGTCGCAATCGACAGGAGTGCGAGGGGTAACTTTTTTCTTAAATAAACTTTTCAGTAAAAGCATTATTTTTTCTTAAACCATCTATTCCAAAACGCTTTTTTATTTGAAACTTTATCGTCTTGGTAATAGCCGTAGCCATAACTATTTCCATAGCCATATTGACCGTAAGTATTAGAATTATTGACATCATTCATTACCACCGAGAAGTTATCATAAATCTTTTTTTGGTAAAGTTGATTAATTCCCTCCACAACAGATTCTTTGGTATATCCTGCCCTAACCACATAAATGGACAAATCACAACGTCTGAATACCACATTCGCATCAGACACCAAGCCTATCGGTGGATTATCTGCCATAACTACATCATAATCTTCGAACAAACTATCTACTAGGATATCAAATTCTTTTTTCAGCAATAATTCATTAGGATTGGGAGGAATAGGACCTGCAGTTATAAAATCCAAATTTTTTACTGTGGACTGTTTGATTGTTTCTTTATATTCCACAGAACCCGACAAAACTGAACTGATTCCGAGGTTATTGGGCACATTAAAACCTATATGTATTTTGGGTTTTCTCATATCCAAATCCAAAACAATTACTTTTTTTCCTGACATAGCAAGAATAGCAGCATAATTGATAGCGAAAAATGTTTTACCCTCTCCACTTACGGATGATGTTACACCATAAATCTGATGTTGTTTTTTGGTTAACATAAACTCAGAATTTGTTCGAATGGAACGCAAAGATTCACTGATAGCCGATTTTGGATTTTTGTCTACTACAATAGTTGAAGCAGGCATTTTATCATTATAAGAAGGCACTATCCCTAAAATTGGTGCTAATAATTTTTTCTCTAAGTTTTTACGAGAGAATATCACATTATTAAAGAGATATTGATAAAGAACAAATAAGATTGTAGGCAAAAAAGAGATGATAATAAAGCCTAAATAAATTTTTTGTTTATTAGGTGAAATCGGATTTTCATCGGCATAAGCATTTGACAAAATAGTAAATTCAGGCACTGTCCCTGCTTTTGATATTTGATATTCAATTTGTTTTTCTATTAAACTCAAATAAAATTTTTCGTACAATGAATTAAACCTTTTCAATCGGTTAAGTTCAGTTTCTTTATTTGGCAAACTAGAGTATTGATTTTTAAACTCTCCTATTTTACTGTTTATTTCCGCTTTTTGTTCGTTAATAAACTTCTTAGTTTCTTGAACATAAGAGAGTAATCTTGATTTCAAAATTGAAATTTCTAACTCAATTTTTCTGTACGCCATTGAAACCTCTTTGTTCGAAAACTTAAGCAATTCTCTTTGTTTATAAAGGCCATTTAACTCATCCAAACTTTGTGCTATTTGGTTGTTTTCTATCCCTATAATCATTGGAATCACATTGTCTTTACTTTCATCTCTTTGAATAAAAGCTTGTATTTTATCTATGTTTGAACTTGTTTTATCAATTTCCTCTTTTATCTTTTGTAACTCACTAACACCTGTACTTATTTCAGCGTATTCAGAAAGCGGGGAAGTGGTTCCATGTAATTTCATGAAATTCTCTATCCCTTTTTCATACTCTTCCAACTTATTGGACGTTTCACTTATTTGGTTATCAATGTAAGCTAGTGTTTGTTCTTGTGATTTTTGTTCTTTTTGGGTAGATTGTTTTAAATAAGCTTGGTTATAAGCATCTACTATATCTATAGCTTTCTTTCTGTTATTGTCTCTAAACGAAATAACGATGGTTCGGGCATCACTATTGGCTATTTCAACACCAACATTACTTAACAAAAAGTTGCTTAATGAACCTTTGCTATTGATTTTAAAGCAATAGGTCATTTGTTCCAACATCATTCCCTTATTCTCTACTGTTTTTATTGCAAACTTAAACCCTTGAATTTGAACTGTTTCACCAATTCTGTATGTTTTAGAATCCTTTATTGATTTATCTTCATTGGACAATTTAAACTCATAGGGACTTGTAAATGTAATATAAAAGAGTTGGTCGTAGAGAACAGTATTTGGATCAGAAAACATAACAATTTCAAAAGGAGAAGACATGTATATTTCAGTCGTAATTAATTCCCCTATTGCAAAATAAGAAATATTCAAATCGAGCAATGACAAAACATCATTGGCCACCAAAGGTGATCTAATCAATTCAACCTCACCTAGTAAATCTTCATTTTGTTTAGAGGTAAAGCTAGGTAATCCTAATTCTGTAGCCTCCTTTTGAATTTCAAGTTTAATAAGAGATTGCGCTTGATAAACAGGCTTTGTGTACTTGAGATAATAATAAGCAACCGCTAAAAATAAAATAACACTGATAGGAATCCAATACCAAACCCTTTTGAGTAGTAAAAATAATTTTTCAATATTAAAACCAGAGTCGCTACTACCTTGATTAAGAATTGGCTGATTAAGATCAAATGATTTCATCTTTTATCTGTTATTATTAAAGAGTATGTAAAATGTAAACACCAATTGGGAAATATTTAAAAAAACCATATTGTCTCTAACACTTTCAGAAACAGGTTTTCTAACAGGTTCAATATAAACTATGTCGTCGGGCATAATATTGACAATAGATTCTCTCATTGTTTGAATTGTTTTTAAATTAATTACTTTAATTTCAGGATTATTTAAATCCCCTCTAACAATTCTTATATTAAAAGCCTTTACATTATCGTTCAATCCTCCTCCCAAAGCAATCACCTCAAATAAACTCATGTTGGGTCTAAATGGAATAAGTTGACCTGCAATGCCATTTATTACAATCACTTTTCTATTAATTACCTTTGATACAATATAGACCTCATTGTAATACGTTTCGTACTTCTGAGCCAACATACTGTCGATTTGCGAAACTTTTAATCCAACTACATTGATTCTTCCAATCAAAGGAAAATGACAGGTTCCATTTTCTAAAACTTCGTAACTAATACCCCCTGTAGATTCTGTTGAAGTAGAAGTAGAGCTCGTTTCTACTTTTATCATCTTTCCGGATGGTTCTATAATATTTTCCCCAGAATTGGTAAATACTGAAAACTGAATTTTATCACCTATTGAAATAGGATATTCAACTATCACTTTCTGATAAGTTTGCTTCCAATTCAAAGTTTCTTTTTCTGTTTTTAATATAATGTTGGACGTATACATTTTACAAGAGTTCAAAAACATCAATCCAACAATTAAAAACAAAATTTGACCTAATTTTTTCATTTTTTTATAAGGTTTATTAAATAGCTACCATAACCACTTTTTACCAATGGTGAAGCAATCTTTTCGAGCTGACTGTCATCGATGTATTTCATTCTCCATGCTACTTCCTCAATACTACCGATTTTTAATCCTTGGCGCTCTTCTATTACTTGAACAAACTGACCAGCTTGCATTAAACTATTGAAAGTCCCTGTATCCAACCAAGCAGTTCCTCGTTTGAGCAAACCAACTTTTAACTGACCTTTGTTTAAATATTCTTTGTTCACATCGGTTATTTCATACTCCCCACGAGGTGATGGTTTTAAATTTTTGGCTATTTCCACCACTTGATTGTCGTAAAAATACAAACCTGGAACAGCAAAATTAGACTTAGGCACTAAAGGCTTTTCTTCGATACTTACTGCATTAAGATGATCATCAAACTCCACAACTCCATAGCGTTCAGGATCACTCACATGGTATGCAAAAATAACACCTCCCTCAGGATCATTATTTTCTTGTAACACATTTTGTAAGGACGCTCCAAAAAAGATATTATCTCCCAAAATCAAAGCAACTTTATCGTTACCAATAAATGATTCTCCAATCACAAAAGCTTGAGCCAATCCATTAGGGATAGCTTGTTCTGCGTATTCAAATCGACATCCTAACTGACTGCCATCTCCCAATAGTTTTTTAAAATTAGGCAAATCGTGAGGCGTAGAAATTATTAATATCTCTCTAATACCTGCCATCATTAAGGTGGACAATGGATAATAAATCATTGGTTTATCATAAACAGGCATCATTTGTTTACTCATTGCCAATGTAAGTGGATGTAATCTTGTTCCACTTCCTCCTGCTAATATTATTCCTTTCATATCTTATCTATTTGAATACATTTGTTGGTAGTAGTTTTTATAAGCACCGCTCGTAACATGGGTCAACCATTCTTGATTTGACAAATACCATTCTACTGTTTTTTCTAAGCCTTGTTCAAACGTTACTGATGGCTGCCATCCTAGTTCATTCATTAATTTTCCGGCATCTATGGCATATCTAAAATCGTGTCCAGCACGATCGGTTACATAATGAATCAATTGTTCTGAGGTTCCAGCTTCTCTTCCTAATTTAGAATCCATTAATTGGCATAATAGTTTAACTAAATCAATATTTTTCCATTCGTTATTACCTCCAATATTATAAGTATCCCCCATTTTACCTTGATGAAAAATAACATCAATAGCTCTAGCATGGTCAACTACAAACAACCAATCTCTCACATTTTCTCCTTTACCATACACAGGCAATGGTTTCATGTTCAATATATTGTGAATCATTAATGGTATTAACTTTTCAGGAAAATGGTGTGAACCATAGTTATTACTACAATTGGAAATTTTAACAGGAAGTCCATAAGTATGATGATAGGCTCTTACAAAGTGGTCGCTAGAAGCTTTGGATGCAGAATAGGGAGAATTTGGATCATAGGGAGTGGTTTCCAAAAACTTACCATCATCACCAAGTTCACCATATACCTCGTCGGTACTTACATGGTAAAAGAGTTTGTTTTCAAACTGTCCATTCCAAATCATTTTGCACATGTTCAATAAATTAACTGTACCAACCACATTGGTCATTACAAACTCCATTGGATTACTAATAGAACGGTCAACGTGCGACTCCGCAGCCAAATGAATAACGCCATCAAATTGATATTGATTGAAAAAGGTTTCCATAAATGCAGCATCTGTAATATCGCCTTTAACAAACAAGTAGTTTGGGCTATTTTCTACATCTTTTAAATTTTCCAAATTACCTGCGTAGGTCAATTTATCCAAATTAACTATTAGATAATCAGGATATTCATTTACAAATCGACGTACGACGTGAGAACCAATAAAGCCTGCTCCTCCTGTTATTAATAATGTCTTTTTATTCATTTTATTGTACTTTTAAAATATTAATCTCGTAAACTAAAGTTGAGAATGGCGGAACAATTCCTTCAACACCTATTGCACCATAAGCTAAGTCATAAGGCATTATGAAGGTTGCTTTCTCTCCCTCTCTCATTTTTATTAAAACCTCATATAAGCCTATTGGATTTAAGTTTCCTTTGACCACTCTAATGGTTTGTTTTTGACCACTGGTGTATGAATTGAAAAATTCAGTACCATCCATCAATTTACCAATGAAATGGAAAGTAACTATTTTACCTTCTACAATTCTTTGGGCTGTATCGGCACCTTTTTGATGAAACTGATACCTAAGTCCTGTTGCGGTATCTATTTTCACTTCTAAATTATTCTTATTGCAATATTTAGTAATGTCTTTAATTTCTTTGTTCCAACGTTCTATTTTCTCTGAATAAATTAAACTGTCAACTTGATATTGGTTTAATTTTCTATCCATTTTAATTAAGAAAGTAAGCATACTTCCCTCTTTTATGTAGGATGGCAACATGGTTTCTCTTCGGGTTTTAAAATAAAAAGAATCGGCACTAATTAAAATCTTAGCACTATCTCCTTCGGACAAAATTTGCAATGCCTCCATTATATCACCGCCTTTGTGTGTAAAATCAGAAATCAATATCCTTTCGGGTGTTTTTCCAAACGTTGAGTAAAAGACTGAATCGTCTTGATTGGCAATTGAAATATGACATTGAACATATTCACCTACCGAAGGCAACTGACTGTTAACGCCTCTTGAAAGAATTTTGTAATTCAAGCCACTTTCGGTTTTTGAAAATCGATCACAACCAATCAATAAGACTGTGAATAAAATTGAAAAATAGATTGATTTAGGCATTGAGTTCTTCTTTATATTTTATTAATTCTTGTTTAAATCTAGCTACTGTCTGTTCAAGAGTTTCCATACTACTTCCTCCTGCTGCGTAAAAATGCCCCCCTCCATTAAAATAGGTTTTGGCAAACAAGTTGACTCCAAAATTACCTTTACTTCTGAAGCTCATTTTAACCATTTTTGTTCTGTCAATTATCAGAACTGCAAATTTTACTCCTGCAATACTTAATCCATAGTTAACTAATCCTTCTGTGTCGCCGGTAGTTAAGTGAAAACGTTCTAATTCTTCCCTGTTTATTACAATCAAAGCCGTGTTTAATCCTTTCAAAACTTCCATTTTTTCGCTGATTGCATAGCCTATAAAACGAACTCTTTGTTCAGAAAAATTGTCATAAAAACGGTCGTTTATATCAACGTGATTAGCTCCTTTGTCTATCAAATCGGCAATAGTACGGTGTGTTGATCCTGAGCAATTACTGTATTTAAATGACCCTGTATCTGCCATTATACCTGTGTACAAACAAGTTGCTATAGGCGCATCTACTAAATGGGTTTGATTTAAATCTTGCATGAATCTATAAACCAATTCACAGGTACTACTTGCGGTATCATCCCAATAGGTAAAATCCTCAAAATTAGATGGATATTGATGATGGTCTATCAACACTGTTTTAGCTTTTGATAGTTTAACATCCTCACCCATCTCATTAATTCTACTTAGGTCGTTAAAATCTAAACAGAAAATAAGATCAGCTTCTTGGACCAAATGTTTACATTCCTCTGTTTTTTCCTCATAGTTAATTACTAAGTCTGCTTTAGGCATCCAATTTAAATTGTGAGCAAAATCAGTAGGGGAAATAACCGTTGGGTGAAATCCTAAATAAGTTAAAAAATGATACAAGCCTAGTGAAGACCCCATTGCATCCGCATCAGGTTTATGATGAGTTGTAATGATAATTTTGGGACTTGAAATACTACCCAAATAACTTAATACGGTCTGTGCAGCGCCTGTTGACATGATTTGACTTGCAAAGATGCTTAAATTTAGCAACTTTAACAGATTTTTTTCTCTTCAAATGTCCTTTATAATCGACTAAATGAAAAGACAAAACTCAAATCCCTTTTGTTATGACTCTATTTTATTAAAATAAATTCAAATTTAGGATAACCTTTAACACGTTGTTCATTGTAAAAATCAATGAATCTTAGTTTGTATAATTTATCATCAGTATCTTTAATGATATAGGTTAAATTAGGCTTTACTGTAAATATAAAACTGGTATTAAAATCAAAAGATTTCCATTCAAAACCCACGCCATTGCGATTGCTTGTAAACTGATATTTACTAATATAAGAACTGTTTATATCATTGAAACTACTAACGGAATCTATTGCAACTGTTACATTGTTAGGATTACTCAAAACACCCGTAACCAAATACGGAAATGGATTGGGACCATAATTGTAAAAAATATGCTTGTATTTTGTAAATTCTAAATCCCAAGTTCGCTTATCTGGTTCGGCGTTATTTAAAACATATCCTCCCGACTTAAATGAGAAATAGGTGAAATTTTGATTACTTTGTTTAGGGATATAGGTTAATTGATTCCATTCCGTAACCAATTTATTATTAAACACCATTGGTGAAAACTTGCAAACATACTGCGTGTCATTCACATCTAATATTTGCATTCTTACAAACCTGTCCCAACCCACTTGGTCAATCAATTCAATGACATAAATTCCTGGTTTTGAAGAACCTGGAGCTATAAATGTACTCCAATCTCCAATTGCAGACTTGTCTACTTTTCCTTCGGGTTCATCTATCAAAACTGGCAAAGATTTTAAGTAGCTAGTGTCCAAAGTCAAAGGTTCGTCTAAATTGAACAAATTTGTTTTTCTAACTCTTATGTCCTTCCCGTTATTAATAAAAATACCAAATTGATTTTTTCCCGTTTCAAATCTTATATCCCAATCGAACAAATCCTTGGTTTGGAATGTATTAGTCCCTAAATCAAAAAAGATTTGATTTTCATAATTTTCACCTAAATAAAATGAAGTAATATTAGATTCCCCAATAGGCAATTCGAAAGGCTTTTCCTTTTTAAAGCATGAACTTAGAAAAACTATACTTATTATAATGAGTATTCTCATTAGATTTTTAATAATAATTGAACAAACAATGAGCGACCGACTGAAATTGGCATTGAATTAGACCCTCCACTGTGTACAGAAGTATTTCCTGTTGCCAACACATTGGTGATATTAAGTAGATTTTTTACACCAAGAGTCAAACTTAGTTTTTTGTCCCAAAAAGTTCTGTTAGCTGTAACATCTAAAATATTGAAAGCAGCTATTTTAGTTGGAACAATATCTCGGGTTTCATTAAATGCAAAACCGTTCATAACACCATTGTATTTGTAAAACAGCGACAATGAAACAGGTTCATGTTCTTTTATTTTGAGTGAGTAACTTAGTTGGGCTCTCAATTCAGGTGAATATAAAAACTTGTTATTTTTTAGAACATCAAACGCATTATTGTAAACTCCAATATAAGAGGCCCCTATATTGTATCTAAAGTCTTTAATTTTCGATGAGACGTTCAATGAAGCACCCTTTGAATAAAAATTATCAATATTCTGATAGGTGTATGTTAAATCAATCGGGCTAACCGCAACAATGGCAATTTGATTGTAAATACTGTTATGAAAAAAAACCACGTCAATAAAACTGATTTTTTTTGATTGGTGTTTCAATTTGTACTTGAATGTTAAATTATGATTGTCAGACATTTCCGACTTCAAATTTTCGTTCCCTGTTATATTGTGGTTAAAGTCTACAAAATCCAAAAACAGCTCTTTCAGCGATGGGGCTCTAAAGCCTCTGCCATAAGCATATTTCATAGTTAAATTTTTGAAACGACTGTATTGTAACTGAATTGATGGCACTAATGGCGCAGAATATATACTGTTGTATGTGGCTCTTATTCCTGGTTTCAGTGTAAAATACTTGTTCGGTTTATATTCAAAACAAGAGAAGACTGCAAAATCGTTCATTTTCCCTTTTTCACTCACTATTCGAGTTCCGAAAGCACTGTTAACATTAATATCATAACCAAACTGATAATTAAAAACCTTACTAGTTATTTTACTGTAAGTTCCACGACTCATGAAATTCAAAAAAGAAGTTGAGCTATTGGCCTCTTGAGTTGGAATTACATCAGAAAACAAATTAACTAAATTTTTTCTGTAGGTAATTTTATCCCTTTGGTAAAAACCAAACGAGGAAAGCACATTCCAATTGGTTCTTACATCTTGTTTGTATGACACATCCAAAGAGGTAATACTTCTATTGGTTAGATAATATTCGTCAAAAGCATAAGCTTCAAGATGATTAATTACGGGTGTTCCTCTATTCTCAATTTTCTCGCTAAAAATATCTGTTTTGAAACGCACCCTAATTTTCTTACTCACGTCTGAATGGATTCCAAAACTACCAAACACTTGTTGCTTGGGTTTCCATAACATCACTCTTGTGTTATCGGGACTGTATCCTGCAAAAAAGTTGCGATTGAGATTAGCGGAAATATTTACGTTATTTAACTTAAAAATGGCCCCTCCTCCAAAATTGTAATGCCCAATTGATTCATAATAGGATTGCGCATTGACAAGTGAATTCTTATCTAATGATATTTTCTTGGAGATTAAATTGATAACTCCACCTAAGGCATCTGTTCCATAAATTACAGAAAGTGGTCCTTCAATGATTTCTATTTTTTCAATATTTGTTAAATTGATTTGACTCAGGTCGATGTTTCCATTTTCTCTTCCAATTAAAGGAACTCCATCTAACAATATCTTAATATTTTGACCGCTTATTCCTTGTAAGCTCAATGAAGATCCAAGAATATTATCATTTCCAACTCTGATATTCATTTCTTTGGAAAGGAGGTCGCTTAAGTTTACTGCCCCTTGTTTTTCGATTGTTTTTTGGGAAATTAAACGGATATTTTGAACCGACTCTGAGGATTTTGTTGGTTGAATTTCAGCTGTAACGACATATCCATCAAACAATGTAGAGTCTTCAACCTGAGCTCTGCTATGAGTTAGGCTAAAAAACAAAACGCTTAATGCTATGTATCTGAATAAATTCAAGCTTTAATGAAAAAATATTACTGTTTGATCAATTTCAACTTTGTCAACCCTTTGTCTGTTTGAACCGTCATTAGATATATACCACTAGCATAATTTGAAATATCAAAAGAATTTGACAATGAATTTTCTAAAATAACTTGACCTTGCAAATTCTGAATGGTGATTTTTTCAACTTTTGAATCTGTTATTATTTCACCTAAACCATTAATTGGATTTGGAACTACTTTAATTTGCGGCGTTGATGACAATTCATTTGTAGATAAAGTAGCCTCATACAAATTGAAAGTTGACTTACCTAAAGCACCTCCAGCAAACCCTTTGAAAGTTAGTTTATAGGTTTTGTTAGCTGCAGTTACAAAATATACAAAAGTATCTGCAATTGCATAAACACCACCACCCAAGTGCAATTTCCAATCGCCTCCTATTAAGGATATCTTAGGATTTACTTGTGCTGTTTTGGTTGACAACCAAACTTGATCACATTTCTTACCAATGTTTTTTGCGACTTGAACGCCTAAATTACTTAAAACTCCAGAAAGTGGGAATAAGCCACTGCCTTGGGTACTCACTGCAAATGTGGTGAATTTGGTCCAAACCAAATCCCAAGAGTTATTCGTTGGTTCTCTATCTAAAACCTCATTGGTGACAGCATTGTAATAAACAAACATTCTGTTTGGGTATGCATTTTTTCTAATTTGTACAAAGTTAGAATCAGTATTGTCTAAGTTTGAAACTACTACACTCCACATTGAATCAAAACTAACTTGCTTGATAAAAACTTTTTTATAAATATTGTCCGCTTTGTTGAACATAATATAGACGTTAGTACCATCCACATGTTTTGTTGACATATTATAAGCGCCCCAAATAAAATTAAATGGGTCTGCAGATGTATAACCTTTTGTAAACGCAGTAGAAAACCAAGTACTATCAGAATCAATTAGTTCTGGTAAAGCATACATGCCTGTTGTATCTATATTTCTCCAATTTGCTGGATTTTGTGTCGCCGGCAATCTAACCAACTTCATATTATTACCAGCAGAATTTAAACGAACCGCCACACCAGTTGATGGATTTCCAGGAAACTGACTACGCATCACCGAAAATGCTAAATGCCAATTTTTGTTCGAAATTGTCTTGACAACCCCATTTTTTAAACTGTAATAAACATCATTTGCAGTGCCTGCACCCATTAGGGTACTATCAGTTACAGGACATTGAGATTGAGCTGCAAAAGAAGCAACAAAGAGAGAGAATAAAATGCTTGCTATTTTTTTCATTTTTAAAGAGGTTTTAAGTGGTCACAAAATTACATTTTATTACTTGTTAATTTCAAAACAAATTCAAATATGACACTATTATGACATTATGTAACTTATTTAAAATCAAGCATATAACCAACACCTCGAACAGAGATAATGTATTGTGGATTTTTGGGGTCTAATTCAAAATATTTTCTAAACGAAAGTATGAAATTATCAATCGTTCTGGTAGATGGATAAACCGAATAACCCCAAACCGTTTGTAATATTTTCTCTCTGCTTACTATTTCACCCTTGTGTTCAATTAAAAGCTTAAGTAGCATTACTTCTTTTTTGGTAAGTGTATAAGTTCCATTAACACCTTTGGCTTCATGATTGTCGAAATTTATATAGTTGGGACCAAATGAATACTCTTTGAGACCATGGTTTTGCGCCACAGTAGTGCCTTGCATTTGTCTTCTATTGAGCAAATTATTGACCCTTAATTGCAATTCTTCCAAGTTGAATGGTTTGGTTAAATAATCATCGGCACCTTTTTTCAAACCTGCAATTCTGTCTTCAGGTCTACTTTTGGCCGATAAAAATAAAATGGGCACATTACTATCTTTCAAACGAATACTTTCGCACACATTTAAACCATTTATTCCGGGTATCATCACATCTAAAATAACCAAATCAAACTGTTGGTCGTTGAATTTCTTAATAGCTGTTTCTCCATCTTTAACGCCAACTACTTTGTTGCCATCAAGTTCTAAATTCAACTTTAACAAGTCGTGCAAACTTGATTCGTCTTCCACTAACATTATTCTTTTGGTCATATTTTTAATTTTTTAAAGGTTATTATAAACTGTGTCCCTTTGGGCACATTAGGTTTTATCTCAATTTTCGCTTTATGGTATCTAAGAATCTCTTTAACAATGTATAACCCCAAACCTGTGCCTTTTGTTTCACGTGTTTCTTCGTCTCCTACTCGGTAGAATTTCTTAAAAATCTGTTTTGATTCTTTTACATCAATTCCTATACCATTGTCTGAAATAATTAACTTTTCTGAATTACGTTCTGTTTCTGTTTTTACATGAACCACCACATTTTCTCCACCATATTTAATCGCATTGTTGAATATATTGCTTAAAACCAATTTAATAGCCAATTCATCCCCATAAATTCGTTGACTGTCTGTTTCAATATTCAACTGTCCTTTAAAATGTGGGTCTACAAAAATAACATCAGCCGTTTCGTGAATTAAATCGGACAGATTAAGCGTTTGCATTTTAAACTGATAGGTTTGACTGTCTATATTGGTTGCTAACAAAACATTGTCTATCAAATCATTCAACCGTTCGGCATTACTCAATGTTTGTGACACAATTTGTTTAGACAATTCAGGGTCTAAATTCCTTTTAAGTAAAGTTTCACTGCTTAATTTTATAGCTGCCAAAGGGGTTTTTAACTCATGCGTAATTGAGAGAAGGAAATTATTTTGCAGTTTATTTAACTTGAGTAGAGATTCTAATTTGGTAAAAATCCAAACGGAACCAGCGATTACTAACAAACCGAAAAACAAGACCTCAGAATAATAAGCTCTTTTTTTAGAGTTATACCTTTTCTCTTTCTGCTTAAACTCACTCGGGTGGACGACAACATCATAAAGACCGGAAAAAGAAGCGTTAGTATCTTTGATTATCAAATACGTTTCCGTTGACAATTCTTCATTTAATTTTTGAATACTAGAATCAACCTTGGATTTATTTTTAATATAAAACTGGTAGGGACTTAATTTCGACTCATTATTCATTGACTCAAGATCCAAAGTCAAGCGCTTTCTGATGAGTAAAGCATTTAGATTTAAATTTTCTTTTTCAAGATTATACTCCGAATGCACCAAATGAATAAATGAATACAGCCACCATCCAAAGACACAAGTCATGTAAACAATAATTAAACTAAAAAACAATCTGTATTTCAAATCTGTAATATCTTTGTAGAATTCAAATTTAAAACAAAAAAAGGAAATAACACTTTGAAAAAATACACGCTACAACAACTGGCACTGCGAAATGGGCAAGACAAACCTGAAATTTGGGTTGCATATAAAGGGAACATTTATGATGTTACAGAGAGCCGACTATGGCGCAATGGCAAGCACTATGAGCATTGGGCGGGTCAGGATTTAACTAAAGAATTAGAACATGCGCCACATTCCGAATCAGTATTTAACAAGTTTACAAAAATTGGTGAACTTGAATAAAATGACATTTTTTTTACAAAAAAAGGCGATACAAACGTATCGCCTTTTCTATAGCTGTTGGAATAATCTTAATTTAAAACCTCTTCAACAGGAGTATATGGCAAGTTAAACGCATCAGAAACGGCTTTGTAAACCACTTTTCCATCAACTACGTTTAATCCTAATTTCAATTCATTATTACTTGAACAAGCTGTTTTCCAACCTTGATTTGCCAATTGAATAGCATAAGGCAATGTTGCATTGGTTAAAGCTAAAGTTGAAGTGTAAGGAACAGCACCTGGCATATTGGCAACGCAATAGTGAATAACATCATCTATTACATAAATTGGATCAGCGTGGGTAGTAGGTTTTGTAGTTTCAAAACATCCACCTTGGTCAACCGCAACATCCACCAATACAGAACCTTTTTTCATTGAGCTTAAATTATCTTTGGTAATTAAGTGTGGCGCTTTTGCACCTGGAATCAATACACCTCCAATTACTAAATCGGCAGTTTTAATAGCCGCTTTAATATTGTATGAGTTACTAAACATCGTTTGAACGTTAGCAGGCATAATATCGTCTAACTGACGTAAACGTGGAATTGAAATATCCATGATAGTTACTTGAGCGCCCATACCTGCAGCCATTTTAGCAGCTTGTGTTCCCACAATACCACCACCTAATACTAATACTTCTGCTGGTTTAACACCCGGAACACCTCCTAGTAAAATACCTCTTCCACCCATTGGTTTTTCTAGATATTTAGCCCCTTGTTGAATAGACATTCTACCTGCTACTTCGCTCATAGGCACTAACAATGGTAAAGAACGGTCGTTTTTCTCAACAGTTTCATAAGCCAAACAAGTTGCACCACTAGCAATCATTGCGTGGGTCAAAGGCTCATAACTAGCAAAGTGAAAGTAAGTAAATAACAATTGACCTTTTTTAATCAGTTTGTATTCGCTTTCGATTGGTTCTTTTACTTTAACAATCATTTCAGCAATGGCATATACTTCTTCGATTGTAGATAAAATAGTCGCCCCAGCTTCAGTATATTCTTCATCACTGAAACCACTTCCATTACCTGCAGTATGTTGAACATACACTGTATGGCCATGTCTAACGAAATCACTTACACCTGCAGGGGTTACTGCAACTCTATTTTCGTTATTTTTAATCTCTTTTGGAACACCGATAATCATATTATTATTTATTTTTTGTTAAGGTGGTGCAAAAGTAATTTTTTATCATCTCAAAAAAAAATTCTTTT
>JBIPNH010000155.1:0-4667 GCA_044373665.1 Bacteroidia bacterium | reverse complement strand
TAAGCGGGAAGTGTTGAAACCAATGTTTTCCCTTCACCCGTTGCCATCTCTGATATTTTACCTTGGTGTAAAACAACCCCACCTATTAATTGAACATCGTAATGAACCATGTTCCATTTTATTTTTCCTCCTGCCGCAGTCCATTCATTTTCATAAACAGCCTTTTCGCCAGAAATTTTTACGTTTGGTTTGCGCTTTGAAAGTTCAATGTCAAAAGGCGTTGCAACAACTTCTAATGTGCTATTTTCGGAAAATCTCTTAGCCGTTTGTTTTACCACCGCAAAGGCTTGTGGAAGAATAGTCATTAAAACAACTTCTAATGATTTATTTCTCTCCAATTCCAATTGCTCAATCTCTGTTAATAATTCATCCTTTTCAACCACTTGGTTGGCATCTAAAGACCCTATTTCTGCCTTTATGTCTGCTATTTTTGTGTCAATAGGTTTTAAATGTTCGGCTATAGTCGCTTTAAGTTCTGCCGTTTTTGCTCTCAATTCATCATGTGTTAATTGATTGAATGAATTGAAATGATTGTTTATTTCCTCAACTAATGGCATTAATTGACGAATGTCTTTTTCACTTTTGGTACCACCAAATAGCTTCGAAATACTTTTTACAAGGGAGTTAATCATAAACGTGCAAATATATTAATTTTACTTTGATTTTATTTACTTAAAGTACTCAAAGTTTGTACCAATTTGATACGCTTGTCTTTTAACGTTTTTTTGACAGACTTTATGTCAAAAAAAAACCGCCTGAACGAATTCAGACGGCTTTTTGCGCATTAAAATTAATCTTTAAGAAATTATATTTTTTGGTATTGGATATTCGCCAATATTTTTACTTCGTCTGAAACTACAATGCCACCTGCTTCGGTAACGGCCGACCATGCTAACCCGAATTCTTTGCGATTGATAACGCCTGAAACCTCAAATCCATGTTTTTCGTTGCCATAAAAATCAACCATTTTACCTTCGTAGTTTACTTTTAAACTAACGGATTTTACATGACCTCTGATAGATAAATCTCCAACTAATTCATATTGACTGTTGTCTATTTTTTTCAATTCAGTAGATGTAAAGGTCATTTCAGGATGGTTCGCTGAATCAAAGAAATCTGCACTTTTTATATGTTCGTCTCTTTGACCGTTATTCGTGCTGATGCTGTTTGTATTGACAGTGAAATTGATTTTTGCATTTGTAAAGTCTTCACCTTCTGTTTCAACGCTTGAATCAAATTCTGAAAATAAACCTGATACAGTGGAAATCATTAAATGTTTAACTTTAAAGTTAACCTCTGAATGCATTTTGTCTAATTGGTATTGTGCCATTTTGATGTATTATTTTATGGTACAAAAGTAGTTCAGCAACCCAATTCAGTCACTTAATGTAGATTAATAAATGGCCTAAACCAGTTTTACTATTGATTGTTATTGTTCCTGATTTTACTTAAAAAAACAGGTGTAATTCCTAAGTAAGCTGCAATTTGAGTTTGAGGTAAACGCTTGTTTAAAGCGGGATAACGTTTGATAAAGTTGGCATATCTTTCAGGGGCGTGTAAACTCATGCTTTCTAATAAACGGTTTTGATAGCTGATTAATCCATTTTCTGTGATTATTCTGAAGTATTTCTCCATTTTGGGGATTTTTTCGAATAAATTCAACTGTTGTTCTCTTGTTATCAAAAGCATTTCGGTGTCTTCTAGTGCATCTATGTTGAGCTTGGCTTCAGTCTTTTTGGTAAAACTCATCATGTCTGTAATCCACCAATCTTCAATAGCAAATTGTAAAATGTGCTCAAACCCATTAATGTCAACGTAATAGGAACGCATACAGCCATTAATAACAAATGCTGAATAGTGTGAAATGTCACCCTCCTGAAGGAAATATTGTCTTTTGCGTAGCTTTTTGAATGTAAAAAAATGACGCAACTCTTCTTTTTCAGTCTCGCTCAATCGCAAATGTTTCTCTATGTTCGTTATCAATAAATTAAATCCTTCCATCGTTGTTGTTAAATAATTTCTGGTTTATAACAAGTTTGATCTTTGCAATGATACATCATTTTTGTGTTTTTGTATTCTTTGCCTTTCAATAATGGAATTTCTGTTGAATCATTAACGCAGGCAATCAATGTGTTAACTTCATTTTTGTGTGCTCTTAATGCGGATTTTGCTTCTGTTTGGTCGGCACAACTTACGATATACTGCTCCATTCCTTCTTCTTTTATCAAATTCAAAAGGGCCCAATGACTGTACCAAGGCGCATGTTTTTCTATATTGGTGTTCATGGCAGAAAGCATATCGCTAACCATTTCTCTCCAATCTGATCGGTCAAAATACCAAGACAAGGTCCATAAATTGTGCGCCATTATACTGTTGCTGCTGTTGATTACATCATCGTTAATGTCGTATTTGTCAACAATAATTTGCTGCGAAGATTCACTGAATCTAAAGAAATGTTTGTTGGGGTTGTAAAACAATTCAATCGTTTTTAAACACATTTCATTTGCCAACTTTAAAACGGTCTCATCAAAGGTTATTTTGTACAAATGAATTAAGGCATCTATAAAACTTACATAATCTTCTGAATAAGCGGCAATATTGTTTTTATCTGTTTGGTATGAACGGAATAACTTGCCATTGATGTAAAATTGCTTAACCATTGCATCGTATAATTGGACTGCATTCTTCACTATGCTAGGGTCCTCTAAATAATAAGCGGTTTCTGCCAATCCTTTCAACATTAATGCATTCCATGAGCAAATCAGCTTGTTGTCTAATCCCGGTTTTATTCTGTTTTGTCTTAGTTTTTTTAATGCAATCAATCCTTTTTCTATACAATCGACTAAATTTTTTTCATCCGTTCCCAATTCTTTTGCAGCTTGTTGTGGAGTGGATAAGGCATACAAAATATTGCGGTGTTCTTCCCAATTGCCATTTTCTGTGCATTGGAAATAAGCGGTAAATAATGGAAGATTTTCGGTGATATTTGCCTTTAGTTCTTCATAAGTATAAGTGTAAAATTTCCCTTCTACACCCTCGCTGTCTGCATCTAGAGCACAATAGTACAAGCCATTTTCATTTCTGAGTTCTTGGTTACAAAAGGCGAGTGTTTTAAGAGCAATCTCTTTTAAATAGGGGACCTTGTTTAAACTATATCCGTAAGCGTATGCAGGCATTAGTTGGGCATTGTCATACAGCATTTTTTCAAAGTGTGGGGCAAACCATTTTTCATCAACTGAATATCTTGAAAAACCGCCATCTACCGCATCAAATATTCCTCCAAGTGACATTTGCATGAGGGTGTGATTCCCCATTTCTAATGCTTTTGGATTGTTTTTAATGTGGCCATATTTCAATAAATAGAGAATGTTGTTGGGCAATGGAAATTTAGGTGCCCTTTTGTTTCCTCCATAAATGGGGTCGTAAATAGCTTCAAATGCCTCAAATGCCAGTTCGGATAAATTGGAGGCAGGTTCTTTGAATGAAATTTCGGGAGGAAGATTCATGTTTTTTAAACCACGACTCAATTTAGCGGCATATTCAAACGCTTTTTCTTTTTCATTTTGCCATAAATGATTAATTTGTTTAATCAAGCTTTGCCACTTGTCTTTGGGAAGATAGGTGAGGGCGTGAATAGGTTGTTTGTCGGGGAGGGCAAAGGCATTGAGTGGCCAACCGCCATTCCCATTTATCAACTGACAGGCATCCATATAGATTTGGTCAACATCAGGCAATTCCTCTCGGTCTATTTTAATGCAAACAAAATACTCATTCATCATTATTGCGGTTTCCTCATCCTCGAATGACTCATGCGCCATTACATGACACCAATGACAAGCACTGTATCCAATACTAATTAATAATAACTTATTTTCTTCTTTAGCTTTATTTAAAGCCATTTCTCCCCATTCGTACCACTGCACAGGATTGTGTGCATGTTGCAATAAATAAGGACTTTGTGAATGAATGAGCGCATTGGTGTGCTTGTTTAAATCACTGTTCATTAGTTTGGATTGTGTTTTTGTATTTTTACAGATCTTGAAAAAGGAGTGTATCTAAGCCCGATGTAAAATTCTCTTCCTCTTGTTGGTCCCCAATTGAATGAAGTGTCAAAATAAGGGCTAAAAGGATTTTGCCAACTTACTATTGGTCGAATTTGCCTAAAGTTTGTTATGTTTTCGCAACCGCCATAAAGTTCTAATTTTTTCCATTTTTTGGTGACTTGTACATTGATAATGGAATAAGGTTTGGAGAAATTGGCTTGTTGAAATTCTACTGGATTAAAGGATGTGTTGGGTAAACGTTGCTCGCCATACCAATGTGAGTTTATATCCATGCGCCATTTGTCCGATTTGGGTAAATATGAAAAACCAAATAATAAACGGTGTTTGGAGTTGAATGGCAATAATTCTTTTTGCTGATTTTTAATTCTATAAACATCCAAAAAGTTGTAAGCCATTTTAAATTCATATTCTTTATAAAATTTAAGGGTGACATCTGTCTGAAATCCGTTTGAAATGGAGGTGCCGGTGAAGTTGTAAATCAAAGCTTTTTGAGATTCGCTGTCATAATCCGGGAAAAATTGATTCTGAAAACGCGTTTGGTAAAAATCAAGCGTAAAGAAACCCGTTACATTTTTTTTCTTCAAATTTTGCAAAAAATTAATT
>JBIPNH010000005.1:0-58635 GCA_044373665.1 Bacteroidia bacterium | reverse complement strand
AAAGTATCTTGTTTACAGAAGACAAAGACCTTTTCAGTAACGTAAACTTAGGTCAAATAAAAACAGGAACATTAAATGGCAAAACGATGGCATTGATTGTTAAACAATACAATAAAGTAGCCTTTGAAGTTTCCAAAAAAACAAATACGCCATTTATTCCCTTATCTTCGAGAATGCCTAAGGATTCCCGATTCTATTACAACGGATTTCACTTTTCAAACGAAGGGTCGGAAATGGCTGCCTACATCCTTTACGACGAATTAATAAAAACCTTAAATTAACAACACTATGGAACTCATTTTCGATAACTTAAAAAAAGTAAGAGCCTTTATATTTGATGTAGATGGTGTAATGACCGATGGTAGAATAATGGCGACTGAGGATGGTTTTTTCTTAAGAACTTTCAATATCAAAGACGGTTATGCCATTCAACATGCCGTAAAAAACAAATATCCTATTGCCATCATTTCTGGAGGTAAATCAAGCGGTATTTTAAAGCGATTTGAAACCTTGGGAGTTAAAGATATTTATTTGGGTCAGTCGAACAAAGAGGAAGCTTTTAACCAATTTTTAAGAAAACACCAATTAGAAGAGAGTGATATTCTGTATATGGGTGATGACTTGCCCGACTATACCCTATTAAAAAAAGTTGGAGTTGCTACTTGCCCTGCAGATGCCGCTATTGATATTAAAAAGATATGCCATTATGTTTCACCCATTGATGGTGGCAAAGGTTGCGTTAGAGACATTATTGAAAAAACCATGAAAATTCAAGAAAAATGGTGGAATGACAACACCCATAATTGGTAGAAATGCTGTTTGATAAAATCCGAAATGGAATAGAAATTAGCGATAAAGAGTTTAATTTATTGTTTCCCGAATCGATTCGCAAACAAGCTGAAATCCACTGGACCCCTTTTGAGATTATACAAAAATGTGCTGAATTCATCAGTCAAGAAAACTGTAAGAATATTTTGGATATAGGTTCGGGCGTTGGTAAATTTTGCATGATAGCCTCAGCACTCACAGACGCAAAAATAACTGGAGTTGAAATAAGAAAAAACCTTCACTTGTACGCTCAATCTATTGCCCATTCCTACCAATTAAGTCAAGTTTCATTTATCAATCAAAGTATTACAGAAACAGACTTTCGACCTTACGATTGTTTTTATTACTACAACCCTTTTTTCGAAAATATTGTATTAGAAAACACGATTGATACTGCAATTCCATTAAAGACCAAAGCTTTCAACGAATACACTCAATTTGCAAAAAACGAATTAGAAAAAAAAGAAAAGGGAACTTGTTTAATCAGTTATTTCACCTCGCATGAACACATACCCAACTCTTATCAATTAATAGAACATGACGAGAATTTATCGTTGTCATTTTGGAAAAAATAAATGAGGAATGAGGGTTTTCAAGAGATTTTTCAGGAAATTGAAACTCTATTTTAAACTATGAGTAAAGTGCCCACGACAAGATTCGAACTTGCACATCCTAAGGAAACCACCCCCTCAAGGTGGCGTGTCTACCAATTTCACCACGTGGGCATTGTGATTTATAAAGATTAAACGTTGCTTAACTTACTAATCTTGAAAAAATCAATTGCAAATTTAGATTCATTTACACTGAAAAACTAATAAATTTAACAAAAACTATGTATCTTTGTCAATATGAAAAATAGTTTATTGTTAACATCATTATTCTTATTTATTTTAACCTCTTGCGAAGAAGTTCCTCCTTTTATTGACTTTGGGGCTACGGAACAAACCAAAGACACCACCTATATTACCAGCAATATTCCTGCACCTCAACACAAAGCGGTGTTAATTGAAGACATTACGGGAGTTCAGTGCAACAATTGTCCAAAAGCAGCGACAAAAGCTAAAGAAATAATCACCCAAAAAACCGAAGACAGTGTTGTTTTAATAGGCGTTTACACGACTCACCTTCCCAACTTTACGACCCCTTACAGTGGATTTCCTGACTTAACTAATATGTATAGCTTTCAGATTGTAGATGCCTTAGGTGCTCCAACAGGATTACCTTCCGGCTATGTGGACAGAGCTATCATTTCTCCTCAAACAGTTCGTTTCAATGCTTATACGACTTGGGGAAATCTAGTAAACACAAGACTTAAATTAAAAACTAAAGTTAATATTGAAATCGAAAAAACATTGAACGCTAATTTGGTAACGGCTAAATTAAAATTAACCTACACAGAAAACGAGTCAAGCACGCACAAATACTCCTTGTTTTTAACCGAGAACAACGTAGAAAGCAAACAAGCAATGCCAGATGGCGCCAAACCTAAAGACGATTACATACACAACCATGTTTTGCGTTACGCTTTCGGACTATCTACGGGCAATCCGCTCAAAGAATCTTTGGTAGCGGGCAGAGTATTTGAAAAAGAATTAAGTTATGAAATACCTTCAAACATAGTACCTGCCAATTGTTATCTTGTTTGTGTGGTTACAGATGCTATAACCAATGAAGTGGTTAATGTCCGTCAAATCTCATTAAAATAAAATGGATTGGCACAGTGCCATCAAAGGGTTCAAACTTTATCTCCAACTTGAAAAATCATTGTCGGTTAATAGCATTGACGCCTATCTGCACGACATTCATTCTATAGAAAAATACCTTCAATTAGAATTTCCAACCATAGGCCCTAAAGAGGTTGAGTACAAGCATCTTCAAGCTTTCATTATGGCATTAAGTCAAATAGGTATTGCAGCCACAAGTCAAGCAAGAATGATTAGTGGATTGAGGGCTTTTTATCATTATTTATTGATGGAAGATGAGATAGACCAAGATCCAACTCAGTTTATTGAGCTACCTAAACTCAAAAGAAGTTTGCCCGATGTGTTAGAAGTAAGCGAGATAAATGCAATGCTGAACCAAATAGACTTGAGTAAACCAATGGGTCATCGCGACAAGGCAATAATAGAAACTTTATTTGCTTGCGGACTAAGAGTAAGCGAATTGGTTGGTTTAAAAATATCAGAAATTTATTACAAGGATACCTTTATAAAAGTAAGTGGTAAGGGAAACAAAGAAAGATTAGTGCCGATAAGCAAAGTGGCATTAAAAGCACTAAAAATATACATAGAAGAAACACGGGTTCACTTACCTGCCATAAAAAGCAACAGTGACATGGTTTTTTTGAACCAACGAGGCGGGGTTTTGAGTCGAATATTTGTTTTTAAAATCATCAAACAGTTGGCAGAAAAAGCACAAATTAAAAAATCGATAAGTCCGCACACCTTTCGCCATTCCTTTGCCTCAAGTTTGGTGAATGGTGGTGCAGATTTAAGAGCAGTTCAGCAAATGTTGGGGCACGAGAGTATAACGACAACCGAAATTTACACACATTTGGACAAAAAATACTTAAAAGAAACCATTGCCCTTTATCATCCAAGGGCAAAAAAACGTTAGAAAATTTGGAGCGAATTGATTAAATTTGTATATCCTTTTTTAAATAAAAAGTGATTTAAAACTATGAAACACAAATTACTTTCAATCTTTTTAGCCCTTTGTTTGAATGTATTTGCTCAAAATAGTATTAAGTTTCTAAGTTCAGATAATTTATCACAAGCCATTGGATACAAGTCCTTAAATGATGATTACAAAATAAGTGTTGTTAACGAAACACAAAATGGCGCTACAGACATTGTCATAAACAAACACGACAATAACAACAATATTGTATGGTCAAAAAAATATGATTTAAGTGGTAATTCAAATGACTTTGCATTTGATTTTATGATAGATGCCGACAAAAATATTG
Organism: Bacteroidia bacterium; assembly: GCA_044373665.1. Taxonomy (GTDB): domain Bacteria; phylum Bacteroidota; class Bacteroidia; order NS11-12g; family UBA955; genus JABMMZ01. The sequence goes on along the minus strand of JBIPNH010000005.1, from coordinate 54,839 downwards.
TTGTTGTTGGTGGCTACAATCCTAATTATTCATTTATGCTAAAAGTTGAAAGCAATCAGGGAGCAATTTTATTTAGCAAAAGTATTACTAACGCTAGCAATGGCCTTCAAAATAAGATACTAAGAATATATCAAATGAGTAAAAACAATTCAGATGATTATATTTTTCTTGGGATGAGCAACAATCCATACACCCACTTTATTGGAAGAATGTCAAAAGATGGGGTTGTAAAATGGGCTAAAGAACAAGACATCTCTGGAGGCAACGAACTTACATATTGCCTCACAGAATCTAGTGACGGTGATATTATTTTAGCAGGAGCATTAAGTAATGGTTCAATTTTCGACAGCGGAATTCTCACTTTTAATCCAGACAATGGAAATCTATTAAAAATTCGGAAATATGATTTTAGCATGGGATCTTATTTCAACAGCGGTTTTGACAATATTTGCAATATTGAGGGTACCGATTTAATAGCATTATCTGTAGTTGTAAACTCAGGCTATAGTGACCCAACTTTCCAAGGTATTGCCATTTATAACACTAAAAAAGACACATTAGAAAGAATTCAATTATACAAAGTTTTAAACGGCAATGCTACACGAGGATCTTCAATAAAATTTCTACCCAATTTGAATAAATTTGTAATTGGAACATTCCATAAACAAAGAAATGAAATTAACATGTTGTTCCAAATTATAGATAATAATGATTTAAAGCAAACAACATACTATCAATTCAAAGAAATAGATAATACAAAGCATACAAGTGGACCTGCTTATGTTGATGTTACAAAAAATAATGAAATATTAGTTGCAGGCTATCTCTCCGAATCCACCAATAAGGCGAAAAGTAAAGCTATAATTAGCAATATTTCTTTGAGTGAATTAAGTTGTCTTAATGTTTTAAGCCACGAACTCAACACAATTAAAGTCCCCAAACATACCACTTCAATTCTCACACTGGTAAAAAACATTCAATTGAATAACATCAATTCAACCGTTGCTAATTTTAATTATAACGTAAGTTTAGTATGTGGTCAAACTTGTGAAGCAAAAACAAAGCTTTTTAATTTAAGCGCACCAAAAAACAAAGATACTGTCTGCGTTAATTCCTTATATCAATTAAAAATTGACATAATCAATAACATCAATGATTCCACAGCTGTTGTAAGTCTATATAAACAAAATGGCAATTCATTAAGTTTGTTAAACGTTTTAAAAAGCAAAAATCAAGTGACATTTAATTTCAACACCAATGATGTTGAAGAAAATTACATGGTCATTGCCGCAATGAAATGTAGCAAAAACGATACTTTTTACTTCAATCTAAAGAAAATACTCAGAGCAAACCATACCATAAATTCATTTGAACCCTATTTTTGCTCAGGTGATTCTATTACACTAAAGGCCATTAACCAATCGAGTACAAAAGCCCTCTCCTTTTCTTGGACCGATTCTCTTACCGGCGAAATATTGGGCAACACCGAAACCATCCAATACTTCCCAAAGCAATCTACAACTATTCTGTTGAATATTTCCGACAATTGCTCTAATCCAATACTCCTAAAATCAAAAATATGGGTTGTACCCGAACTCAATAATACAAGCTTAATAGGTTTAAAATCTGGTTGTGAACCTTTCCGAACAATTCTAAATATCCCCTCTTCAAAATCATCGAGCATTGTTACTCCTTTTCTTTGGGACTTATACATCAATAACAGTAAGCAACAAACCGTTAACACAGAAAGCGGCAAAATAGAAAGTCCTATTCCTTTAACATTCGATAATGAAGGAATTTATACCTTGTTACTCCATCAAAAAATTAGTGAAGACAAAACCTGTGTTGTCCTCTCTGACACAATTACTGTTCATCCTCAAGCTAAAGCCGATTTTAACGCTTCTTCTTACGACCTAATCATCTCAAATCCCATTGTTTCTATTGACAATAAATCAATAAAAGCAAACCAATATTTGTGGTTCATTTCGGACACTAGTAACTACCAAACCACAGACATTCAACACCAGTTTAAAAGAACAGGCAGTTTTGATGTGGCCTTAATTGCTCAAAATGAACACAATTGCAATGACACTATAAGCAAAACAATTAAGGTTCACAGTCCATACAGCATATTAATTCCCAATTCATTCTCACCTAACAAAGATGGACTCAATGAAACTTGGAAACCTCAAATAGAGTCATTAAAAGAGGCTGAACTTATCATTTTTAATAGATGGGGAGAAATTCTGGTAAAATACAGTGGCAATCAATTAGAGTGGGATGGCACTTACAAAGGCGAAATTTGTCAAGAGGGCATCTATTATTACCAAATTGCGGTAAAGAGTTTTGAAAAAAAGGCGTATTACTACAAAGGCTTTATTTACCTAAAATAGGGCTTCTAAAAAATGGTCGAGAGAACACCCTGTAATATAATCCTCAATATTAACCTCTCTTAATTTTATACGAATTTGTTCCGCATTGTGAGGACAATTTAACAATAACAACTCAAGCTCTTCAACCTCCTTAGCATTAAAGAAATCCCCATGAATTTTGGCTTGTTCAATGTAACCTTTCTCCACCATTAAATAAACTTCAATAAATCCTCCGGGCGATTTACTGCTTTTTTTGAACGTGTATTTGGGCGAATAACCAAAATTCCATTCCCAAGTTTTGTATTTTTCGTTTGCCAATTGTTCAATAGCAGCTACATCAGTATCAGAGTATTCATAAAAGCGAACATTCTGATAATGTGATGCCATAAATTCAATTATTTTTTGGTAAAACTCCTCTACCGAAAGGGCAGATGGCATGTGACTACTTATGTTAGTAACCCTACTTCTAACCGATTTTACCGCTTTGTCTTCGAATTTAAGTGGATTTACTTTGAGTGCCGCAGACAAATCTGCTATTTGACTGGCGAATAATAGAGTACCGTGGTGCAGGGTTCTTTTCTTTTGATGGTAAATATGTTCAGCATTCCCACTTATTTTCATTCCATCAATCAACAAGTCGTTTCGGCCGCTGAATTCGGCATTTACTCCTAATGTTTTGAGTACCTCAATAATTGGCATTGTAAAGAATTTAAAATCAATTTTGATTTCATCTTTATTTTTAGCGTTGGTAATAAAAGTAAAATTCAAATTCCCCAAATCATGAAAAACAGTACCACCGCCAGAGAGGCGACGGATTACTTTGATGTTTTTTTCGTTGACTACATCTACATTAATTTCTGCTAAAGTATTTTGGTGTTTACCCACAATAATAGCATTATCATTACGCCAAAGGGTAAAAATATCGTCATCAAACTGTTTCAATAAATATTCCTCGGCAGCCAAATTAAAATAAGGGTCGGTATTGTAATTTTTGATAATGAGCATTTTAGTAAAAAATAGGGTACAAAGCTATTTATAAATAAAACCAATAACCAAAGAAATTTTAATAAACTGTTTCATAAATAAAGTAAAGCCCTTATTTTTGCAGTCCAATGATGCATTTTGACTTATCAGAAGAACAAATAGCGGTTCAACAAGCCGCCAGAGATTTCGCTCAAACAGAATTGTTACCGGGTGTAATTGACAGAGACAACAACCAAGAGTTTCCTGAGGCTCAGATCAGAAAATTAGGAGAACTAGGTTTTTTGGGTATGATGGTTGACCCTAAATACGGCGGAAGTGGCATGGACACTATCAGCTATGTTTTGGCAATGGAAGAATTGAGCAAAATAGACGCTTCAGCTTCGGTTGTAGTATCTGTAAACAATTCTTTGGTTTGTTGGGGTTTGGAAACTTTCGGAAATGAAGAGCAAAAGCAAAAGTTTTTAATTCCATTGGCTAAAGGCGAAGTTCACGGCGCATTTTGTTTAAGTGAACCTGAGGCGGGTAGTGATGCCACTTCACAAAGAACCACTGCGGTTGACATGGGCGATTATTACTTACTAAACGGTACAAAAAACTGGATTACCAACGGAAAATCAGCTACTTTTTACTTAGTAATAGCACAAACCAATGTTGAAGCAGGTCACAAAGGTATCAATGCCTTTATTGTTGAAAGAGGCATGGAAGGCTTTGTAATTGGTAAAAAAGAAGATAAAATGGGAATCAGAGGAAGTGATACACATTCTTTGATGTTTACGGATGTAAAAGTCCCTAAAGCAAATAGAATTGGTGAAGATGGATTTGGATTTAAATTCGCCATGAAAACCTTAACTGGTGGTCGTATAGGTATTGCTGCACAAGCATTAGGTATTGCGAGTGGTGCTTATGAGCTTGCTTTACAATATGCCAAAGAAAGAAAAGCATTTGGTACAGAAATTAAAAACCACCAAGCTATTCAGTTCAAATTGGCCGACATGGCAACAGAAATAGAAGCAGCAAGATTGTTATGCTTGAAAGCAGCTTGGTTGAAAGACAACGGCATGGATTATGGCAGAGCAAGTAGCATGGCTAAATTATTTGCCAGTGAAGTTGCTATGAAAACCACTACAGAAGCGGTTCAAATACATGGCGGTTATGGCTATGTAAAAGAATACCATGTAGAAAGATTAATGAGAGACGCTAAAATTACCCAAATTTACGAAGGTACTAGTGAAGTACAAAGAGTGGTAATTTCAAGAGATATCTTAAAATAAATTTTTAAAACCTTTAATTTGATGACAGCCTGTTCTTAATAAGTTCAGGTTGTTTTTTTATGCCATAAACATTAATATCTATCCACGATTTAATAATTTCAGCTACATTGCTTTCCACTAATTGATTGAACAATTCCTGGTCAGAATCGTCTAAGGCATTGTCAACTTTGTTGTCTTTTATACTGTGAAGCAAACCATCCTTTAGAAATATGGTTTTTGCAGCTTTTAAACTTCCTCTTTTCCCATAAACTGTAATAGGCAATGTAGGTTCCCCTTGGAAATAAACTTCCAATCCAAAATAATCATATAATAAAAATGATTTCATAAAAATAGGCAAAACAAAAATAAAGAAAAACCCGACTAAATGATGTAAAATTGCATTAATTTAATTTTTTATCGATGAAGTTATTCAAAAACAGCTTTCTTTTCATTTTAACATCTACTCTTATAATATCTGCGTGCAATCAACTAGAAACAAAATGGAAAACATTTACAGCTTCAAATAAATATACGGTAGAATACCCTTCCTTTCTTTCACCTGACAACACATTGACTACCGAAGCAAGTATGTCATACAGCAATCAGAAAAAAGAATTTTATTGCTTGGTGTTAGACGAACATAAAGACACATTAAGTCTTTATGGTTATGAAGATATGTCTTTGGAAGACTATGTGCTGATATTAAAAAACAATCAAGATGCTTTAACCGAATTGCCTACCAAAACACTACTTCAAAAAGAAATAAAAGTGAATGGCATGAAGGGTGAGATTTTGGAAATAGAAACTGAAATTACACAAGGAGATAAAAAAACAGTTTCCAAAGGCAAAAAAGCCATTCTTGAAGGCAAAAACGGCTTTTACCAAGTTTACGTTTGGACGTTGAAAGAAGATTTCAAAAAATACGAGCCCGATTTCGACCGTATTATAGGTTCATTCAAAGAACTTTAATAGCACCTTTAGCCATAATTTCTCAAAGGTTTACAAACTCATTTTTTACTGAAATAATTCAGTAAAAAATGACTGCCTTTTCGTACTTTAAATTTTCTACCCCAAAAAACCACACTTCCGAAGCGTTTCAGCAAAATCTTACTTTTTTTACTGTTCATTTTTTTGGTCATACCCCCAAATAAGCGCCAATAAACGACTTTTTATTACCCAAAATTAAACCAAAATAAACATATCAATTATTTGACTATCAATTAATTAAATACAAAACTATAAATATTTATCAACAAAGTGGAGGAAAGTGGAGGAAAGTGGGGTTTTTAGATTTATTTTTACCGAGTAATTAATTAAAACCATTTCATGGCAAGATTTATAGGAGAATTTGAGTGTAAAATAGACAACAAAGGGAGAATCATTCTTCCTGTAAAGTTGCGCGCTCAAATTGAGGATAAAGACGCCAAAACAATGATCATCAACAGAGGTTTTGAAAAATGCTTAGTGCTTTACACTTCTGTAGATTGGAATATGGAAACAGAAAAGTTGAATGTATTAAACGATTTCAATCGTAACGCCAGAAAATTCATTCGTCAATTTAACAACGGCGCTAACATTGTTTCTATTGACAGCAACAGCAGAATAAACATTCCCAACACTTTAATTGATTACGCTTCATTGAAAGACGATATTGTTATTTCATGTTACAATCACAAAATTGAAATTTGGGATAAAAAACATTACGACGAAGAATTGAAGTTTGACGAGGAAGAATTCTCTAAAATGGCAGAAGAATTAATGGGCAATCAACAATTAAACAATTCTACGGACAATGGTGATGACAAATGAGGCATATCACATTCCGGTAATGTTAAAGGAGTGCCTTGAAGGACTTCAAATTAAACCAGATGGCACCTATGTAGACTTGACTTTTGGCGGTGGCGGACACAGTAAAGCTATTTTAAGTCAACTGAATGAGAACGGCAAACTTTATGTTTTTGACCAAGATTCTGATGCCATTCAAAACATTCCCGACGATGAACGCTGTGTTTTTATCAACCATAACTTTAAGTATTTAAAACAATTTTTAATTTACCTAAATGCAGCACCTGTTGATGGCATTTTGGGCGACTTAGGTATTTCTTCTTTTCAGATTAATGAAGGCGAAAAGGGATTTGCTCACCGCTTGGAAGGCCCTTTGGACATGCGAATGGATCAAAAAAACCCATTAACAGCTGCTCACATTGTAATGACCTATAGTGAACAAGAGCTTCTTAAAATCTTTAACCTATATGGAGAAATAAAAAACGCTTATAAATTAGTTCACTCTATACTTACCTATAGAAAACAAACTCCTATTGTTACCATTCAGGATTTTAAAACGGCTATCAAAAATTGTATTCCACAAAGGGAGGAAAGCAAATATTTATCTCCTGTTTTTCAAGCTTTAAGAATAGCGGTTAATGATGAAATGAGCGCTTTGGAAACGCTACTTGAAAATGTTGTTGATTGCTTAAAACCTGGAGGAAGATTAGTGATAATGAGCTACCATTCTTTGGAAGACCGTATTGTAAAAAACTTTATTAATTCAGGTCATGTAGATGGGGAGGTTTCAAAAGATTTTTTCGGAAATAAAAACACCCCTTTTAAAGTCATTACCAAAAAACCAATTATCCCAACAGATGAGGAAATTGGAATTAATAAAAGAGCCCGTTCTGCTAAATTAAGAATTGCCGAAAAAATATGAATAAGTTTAGACCCTCGCCCAAAGAACAAACGCAAAACCCTGGGGTTGAAAACAATGTAGATTCTACAATCAACAAGGTTAGTGAATTTACTTTTTTCATTAAAAAAGAACAACTAAATGACCTTATTCCATTGATTTTGCTTTTGGTTTTTACAACCATTTTATATGTTTCTCTTTCTCATTTCCATGTTAAAAGTTTAAAAAACGAAGATGAGTTAAAAAAAGAAATCAATGAACTAAGGTCTGAATACATCAGTGTAAAAAGCAACTTGATGAAAAAAAGCAATCCGAGTGAAGTGTCAAAAAGACTAGAAACTGAAGGTTTAAAAGAATTAACAACGCCACCTATTATCCTTAAAAAAGATTAAATATGAATTTGAAAAAAGCCATATTACTGCGTTCGTGGATAGCATTTTTGCTCATCCTTGGATTTGCTGTGGCTATTTTTGTTCAAATTTTCAAACTTCAAGTTTACCAATCAGTCAAATACAATAAAATAAGCTTGGCACAAAGCACCAAATGGCGTGCTGTTCAAGCTTCGAGAGGTAATATATTTTCGGACGATGGCAGTTTACTTGCCACTAGTATTCCTAAGTACGAAATAAGAATGGATACGAAAGTAGATGGCATGACCAATGATTATTTCTTCAAAAAAATAGACAGTTTGGCGTTGCTATTATCAATAGAATTCAGAGACAAAACCTATCCCGAATGGAGACAATACATAGTAGCAGCTCGTAACAGAGGCGAAAGATATTTATTACTTAAAAAAGATGTCGACTATACTACGGCAAAAAACATGGGAAAATGGCCCATATTTTCTCTAGGAAAATACAAGGGAGGGTTTATCAAAATGGAACAATTCAAAAGAGAGATTCCTTTTGGTGAATTGGCGCGCAGAACCATTGGATACACCAATCAATCAGGAATTAAAATTGGATTAGAAGGCGCTTACGATTCTATGCTTAGCGGAACAGTTGGCAAACGTTTGGAACAAAGGCTTTATGGTGGTGTATGGAAACCGATAGACGACAACAAAGAAATAGACCCTAAAAACGGGTTCGACGTATACACTACGATTGACATTAATATTCAAGATGTAGCTCAAAATGCTTTAAAAAAGTGTTTAATTGCTAACCAAGCCGACCATGGTTCAGTTATTTTGATGGAGGTTAAAACTGGTGCTGTAAAAGCAATTGCGAATTTAAAACGCAACCAAAACAACGAATGTTACGAAGCTGAAAACTATGCAATCAATGAATTTTCAGACCCAGGAAGTACCTTTAAATTACTTAGTGCTCTTGCACTTTTAGAAGATGGTTATGTAAATTTAAACGACTCTATCGACATAGAATGGGGCGAAACCAAATTTGGCCCATTAAAAATGGTTGACGCACATGATTCTCCATATAAATACGTTACTTTCCAATATGCATTTGAGCACTCAAGCAATGTAGGCATTGCCAAAACCGTTCAAAAACATTACAAAAACAATCCCGATAAATTCTTAGCGCACGCTTTTAACTTAGGCTTACATGAATCCTTAGATTTTGACATTAAATCTACTCGACTCCCTAAACTTAAAAACACAAAAGACAAAACTTGGAGTGGCACTTCACTACCATTTATGAGTATCGGCTACGAACTAGAAATAAGCTCATTACAAATACTTGCCTTTTACAATGCCATTGCCAATCAAGGTGAAATGATAAAACCATTCATAGTGAAAGAAATTAAAGACTATGGTAAATCTATTTACAAAAACAAACCTGTTATTTTAAACAAAAAAATATGCAAACCCGAAACCATTAAAGTTTTGAAGCAATTGTTAGAAGGGGTTGTAGAAAATGGTACTGCCAATAATTTGAAAGCACTCGACTATAAAGTTGCGGGCAAAACAGGAACTGCACAAATAGCAACTAATGGCAGTGGTTATAATAAATCGTCTCACAAAGCCTCATTTGTAGGCTATTTCCCTGCCAACAATCCACAATACACTTGCATCGTCGTTATTAATGCGCCTACAGCCGGAGTTTATTACGGCGGTTTAGTTGCAGGACCCGTATTTAAAGAAGTGGCAGACAAAGTTTACAGCACCAATTTAAGCTTTCACAAACCATTGGTTCAAACATCACTGACCTCCGTGCCTTCCGTAAAAAACGGAAACAGAACGGATATTAAAAACGTATTAAATCAACTGCAAATTAGCAGTAAAACAATTTCCGATATAGCAGAAACAGAATGGGTAAGAACCAACTATGATATTAAATCCATTAATTTACTTGAATTAAAAACACAAGCAGACTTGGTTCCAAATGTAACTGGAATGGGCGCAAAAGACGCTGTTTATTTATTGGAGAATCGCGGTTTGAAAGTTATTATTAATGGTGCAGGAAGTGTGGTTCAACAATCAATCCCTGCTCAATCGAAAATCATTAAAGGTTCCACTATTTATTTAAAACTCTCTTTATGATAATTAAAGTAAAAGATATCATCAAAAACTATAAAAATCCAATTGAGGTTTTCGGCTCTTTGGAAAAAGAGATTAGTTTTTTAACACTCGACTCACGTGAAGTTAAAAAAGATGCTTTATTTTTTGCAGTAAAAGGAACAAGTACTGATGCGCACCAATACATTCCTAGTGTTATTGAAATGGGCGCTTCTGTTATTGTTTGTAGCACTTTACCAAAAGAATTAAATCCAGAAGTTACATATCTTTTGGTTGATGACGTTCAACAAAGCTGTGGATTCCTTGCTTCTGCCTATTACGAAAACCCTTCTCAACACTTTAAATTAGTTGGGGTTACTGGCACAAACGGCAAAACCACATGCACAAGTATCCTTTATCATTTATTTACTTCATTGGGTTACCAATGTGGATTAATCAGCACCGTTGAATATATTATTGGCACTCAAAAATACAACAGCACACACACCACGCCTGACCCAATCAAACTTAACTTTTTAATGTCGCAAATGGTTGAGGCAGGTTGTGAATATTGCTTTATGGAAGTAAGTTCACATGCCATTGTTCAAGGAAGAATTAACGGATTATTATTCGATGGCGGCGTATTTACAAATATCACACACGATCATTTGGATTACCATAAAACATTTGCCAACTACATCCAAGCCAAAAAAGGATTTTTTGACATGCTGCCTAACGATGCTTTTGCTTTGACGAACAAGGACGATAAAAATGGCAGTATAATGCTTCAAAACACAAAAGCCGTTAAATACAGTTATGCCTTAAAAACGATGGCTGATTTTAATTGCAAAATTATTGAATCAGACTTTGATGGGTTATTATTAAAAATTGACCAAATAGAAGCTTGGTATAACCTAGTAGGTAAGTTTAATGCTTACAATTTATTGGCTGCTTACTCTGTTGCATTTTTGTTAGGAGAAGAAAGAGAAGTTATTATACAACACCTTTCCAAACAAAACCGTGTTAATGGAAGATTTGAAATATACAAAAGCAGCGAAGGTGTGGTTGCTATTGTTGATTATGCACACACGCCCGATGCCTTAGAAAATGTTTTAGATACTATTAACAACATACGTTCACAAAACGAACAACTTATTAGCATACTAGGATGTGGCGGCAACAGAGACAAAGAAAAAAGACCAGAAATGGGAAGAATTGCTGCACAAAAAAGCAATAAAGTAATATTAACCAGCGACAATCCTAGAACAGAAGATCCACAGCAAATTATTGAAGAAATGATGCTTGGAATCCATGCAAGTGATTACAAAAAAATACTTAAAATCAGTGACCGAAAAGAAGCCATTAGGGCAGGATTGATGCTTTGCAAGAAAGGCGATTTAATCCTTGTAGCTGGGAAAGGACACGAAACCTATCAGGAAATAAATGGCGTAAAACACCCATTTGACGACCGAATTATTATTCAAGAATTATTTAAAGAAATACAATAATGCTGTATCATTTTTTTACATACCTCGACACCCACTACGATTTTATAGGATTAGGCGTTTGGAAATACCAGACCTTTAGAATGGGTTTAGCTGTTATTTTATCTTTGACCATTTCAGCTGTTTTTGGCAAAAGACTAATTCAATTGCTCCAAAAAATGCAAGTTTCAGAAACCATCAGAAACTTAGGTCTTGAAGGTGAAAATGCAAAAAAAGGAACCCCTACAATGGGTGGACTTATAATGTTAGCAGCCATTCTAATTCCTACATTATTGCTAGCTAGACTCAACAATGTTTATGTAATTTTAATGATTATTGTTACTGTATTAACTGGCTTAATTGGCTTTATTGACGACTATATCAAAGTCTTTAAAAAAGACAAGGAAGGTTTGTCGGGTCGATTTAAAATACTAGGTCAAATTATAGTTGGATTAGTGGTGGGCTTAACCCTTTACTTCAATAAAGCTGTGGTTATAACCAATCACTACACTAAGCAAGAAGCCATTCAATACAAGATAGATACAATTGGTTTAAACAAAACTGTAATAAACGGCACTAGCTACTTTATAAAAAACGAAAAAACACTTAAAACCACCATTCCATTCTTTAAACATTCCGAATTTGACTACCAGAAAATAAGCAATTTTTTGGGAATGGATAGCAAGTATGGATGGATTATCTATACCTTAATTGTTATTTTTATAATTACTGCCGTTTCCAATGGTGCAAATATTACGGATGGTATTGATGGTTTAGCTGCAGGCACCTCTGCTATTATTGGAACTACATTGGGATTATTCGCCTTTTTGTCTGGCAATATTTTGTTTGCGGACTATTTAAACATAATGTACATCCCTTATTTGGGTGAGCTTTTTGTATTTGCAGGCGCCTACGTTGGAGCGTGTATCGGATTTTTGTGGTACAACAGTTATCCGGCTCAAGTTTTTATGGGCGACACCGGTAGCTTAATGCTTGGAGGAGTAATTGCTGCATTAGCTATTATCATTAGAAAAGAATTATTAATCCCAATACTGTGTGGTATTTTCTTAATCGAGAATTTAAGCGTAGTTCTTCAAGTGGGCTATTTTAAATACACTAAGAAAAAGTACGGTGAAGGGAGAAGAATTTTCTTGATGTCACCTATTCATCACCATTACCAAAAAAAGGGATTTCATGAAGCTAAAATCGTGACTCGTTTTTTAATCATCGGAATTATCCTTGCTATTTTATCCATTATTACTTTAAAACTAAGATAATACATTGTCAAAAAGAATAGTCATATTAGGTGCTGGTGAAAGTGGAACAGGTTGTGCCGTTCTAGCAAAAAAACATCAATTTGATGTGTTTGTTAGCGACAAATCAACAATTGGTGAAACTTATAAAAATGAGCTCATCTCATTGTCTGTTGATTTTGAAGAAAACCAACACACCGAAGCACTAATATTGAATGCAGATATCATCATCAAAAGTCCTGGTATTCCAGACAAAGTAGAGATTATTCAAAAAGCAATAACAAAACAAATTCCAATTATCTCTGAAATTGAATTTGCTTATCAATATACCCAAGCCAAACACATCGCTATTACAGGAACAAATGGCAAGACAACTACAACTTTGCTATGTTACCATTTATTACAAAAGGCAGGCTTTAATGTTGGCTTAGGTGGGAATATTGGCAAAAGCTATGCCCGTCAAGTGGCGCTTTCTAACTTCGATTACTATGTTTTGGAAATTAGCAGTTTCCAACTAGACAATACTTATCATTTTAAACCTAATATTTCGATTTTAACGAATATTACTCCCGACCACCTCGACCGTTACAATTATCAATTTGAGAATTATGTAGCTTCTAAATTTAGAATCTGTATGAATCAAGATGAGAACGACACTTTTATTTATTGTGAGGATGACAAAGTGGTAACAGAACACCTAAAAAACCACAAAATAGAAGCTAATAAAATATCATTTTCATACGAAAAAGTGCTCGAAAATGGCGCTTATGTAAAAGACAAAACAGCTTATTTCCTTAACCCTAAAAACCCTTCAAATCAATTCAATATGTTTATCAACGATTTCGCCATTAAAGGCATCCACAACACTTACAACAACATGGCAGCAGCAATTGCCGCTAATGTTTTAAACATCAACAAAGAAACCATCCGCGAAAGTTTGCTTGACTTTCAAAATGTAGAACACAGATTGGAACATATCGCTAATATTGCTGGCGTGGAATACATCAATGACAGTAAAGCAACGAATGTGAATTCAGCTTGGTATGCACTTGAAAGCATGGACAAACCTGTTATTTGGATAGCTGGTGGTGTTGACAAAGGCAATGACTATGAAAGTATTGTCCCTTTGGTTAAAGACAAAGTTAAAATGATTATTTGCTTAGGCTTAGACAACAGTAAAATCCATTCTGCATTTGGTAAACATGTTGACTTAATGATAAATACATCAAGCGCTGAAGAAGCTGCATTAGTAGCTAAAACATTTGCAAAAAAAGGTGATGCTGTTTTGCTTTCACCGGCATGTGCAAGTTTTGATTTATTTGCTAATTACGAAGACAGAGGCAATCAATTCAAACAAGCTGTAAGAAATTTGTAAGAATTAAATATGCAAATTGGAAAGTTAAAATTCAAAGGCGACCCATACATTTGGATAGCTATATTTTGCCTAACTAGTATAGGCTTAATAGAGGTATACAGTGCAACGGGTTCTTTGGCTTTCAAAAAATTTGGAGGCAATACTGAATACTTTCTTTTTAGGCATATTTTATTTCTATTTGGCGGCTACTTCTTGATGTACTTTTTCCATTTATTGGACTATGTGTATTTTTCGAGATTATCGCAAATTGCCATTTTTCTGGCTATTCCTTTATTGTTAGCTACTTTAATTTTTGGACACGACATAAATGACGCCAAAAGAACAATAACAATTTTAGGAATCACATTTCAGGCAAGCGACTACGCCAAGTTTGCACTCATAATGTTCATTGCAAGATATTTGTCAAAAAATCAGGAAGAATTGAACTCCTGGAAGGGCTTTTTGAAAATACTGGCATGGATAATTGTTATATGTGCATTAATTTTACCTGAGAATTTAAGCACCTCACTTGTTTTATTTTTCACCTCGTGTTTATTGTTATTTATAGGCAATACCAAACTAAAATTTTTACTTATTTTAACATTGGCATCTGCTAGCTTTTTAACAATGGGTTATTTAACTTTAAAAAACGCACCCGACGATTTGCTTCCCGGAAGATTTGCCACATGGAAAGCGAGGATTCAGAATTTCAGTGGTGGAGACTCTACTGAGAGTTTCCAAACTGTCCAAGCTAAAATAGCCATTACTTCAGGTGGTTTATTTGGCAAAGGACCAGGCAAAGGAGAGCAAAGCGCCTACCTCCCTCACCCCTATTCTGACTTTATATTTGCCGTAATAATTGAAGAATTCGGATTACTATTTGGAGGAGTAACTGTGATGGGACTGTATTTATTAATACTCTATCGATCCATTAGAATAGTTATAAAAAGTCCAAAAGCATTTGGGGCGCTACTAGCAGTTGGATTGGCATTTAGCTTATCACTTCAAGCGTTTATCCATATGGCTGTAGCGAGTAGTTTATTTCCTGTAACAGGACTTACGCTCCCATTAGTAAGCATGGGAGGAACAAGTATCATTTTTACAAGTGCTGCATTTGGAGTGCTCCTGAGTGTGAGTAGAACTGTTGAAGAACAAAACAATCAAACTGAAACTAATATTGCAAACAATGAAGGAAATTAAATCAGTTATTATATCGGGTGGTGGCACCGGAGGTCATATTTTTCCGGCTATTGCAATAGCAAATGAGATAAAAAACCGTTATCCCAATGCCGCTATCCAATTTGTAGGTGCGCAAAACAAAATGGAAATGGAAAAAGTACCTCAAGCAGGATATCCTATTATAGGACTTCCTATTGCAGGTATTCAAAGAAAACTCACTTTAAAAAACTTATTAGTCCCTTTTAAATTAGTAGCAAGTCTTTATCTTTCATTTCGAATACTAAAAAAACACAAACCAGATTGCGTAATTGGTGTTGGAGGCTATGCAAGTGCTGCGGTATTATATGTTGCCAATTTGATGAAAATTCCAACCGTCATTCAAGAACAAAATTCATATCCAGGACTAACCAACAGAATACTGAGTCAAAAAAGCACCAAGTGTTGCGTTGCTTACGAAGATATGTTTCAATTTTTCGACAATGACAAAATTGTCTTTACAGGAAATCCAGTAAGGCAAGACATATTAACTGTGTCACAATACTCACAATCAAAAATGAAAGAAAAGCTTGGATTTGACAAAAACAAACCTCTTTTATTGGTTATTGGTGGCAGCTTGGGTGCTCGAACTATCAACAATGCCCTTACTAAAAACTATACAAGTATTTTAAACCAATCCATTTCAATTTACTGGCAAACTGGGAAAAATTATAAAAATGAAATTCCTGAAAATAAAGATCTTAAAATAAGTCCATTTATTCAAAACATGACCGAAGCTTATGCCGCAGCAGATATCATTATCTCTAGAGCTGGCGCTTTATCAATCAGCGAATTACAAATAGTAGGAAAACCAGTTATTTTAATTCCTTCACCCAATGTAACCGACGACCACCAAACCAAAAATGCACTTTCGTTAAGTAATAATGAAGCTGCCATTTTAGTTAAAGACAGTGAAGCTATAAATAAAATAAATTCGGTAATTACCGAATTAAACAACAACAAAGATCTTCAAAAATCCTTATCAAACAACATCAAGGAAATGGCAAAACCAGATGCTAGTGTAAGAATAGTAAACGTTATAGAACAAATCATCCTATGAGACTAACTGACATAAAAACAGCCTACTTTATTGGTATTGGTGGCATAGGCATGAGTGCTATTGCAAGGTATTTTAATTCAATAGGTATACAGGTAAGCGGATACGATAAAACCAGAAATGACTTTACAATACAACTAGAAAAAGAAGGATTTGAAATCCATTATAACGAAGACATTAAAGCAATACCTGAAGAGATATTACAAAACAAAGGCTTAGTTATATATACACCAGCAATCCCTAATGAACACAAGGAAAAAGTACATTTAATATCGCTTGGAATTAAGCTTTATAAAAGAGCCGAAATACTGGGATTGATTTCCGAAAATCAATATACAATTGCCATAGCTGGCACCCATGGAAAAACCACAACCAGTTGTTTAATTGCACATATTTTAAACGACAACAATATCAACTTCACTGCATTCCTTGGAGGCATAAGCACCAATTTAAATTCAAATTACATCCACAAAACGGACGGCATTAAACTATTAAAAGAAGATATTATTGTTGTGGAGGCCGACGAATACGACCGCAGTTTTCTCCATTTAAAACCTAATATTGCCATAGTAACCTCAACCGATGCCGACCATTTGGATATTTATGGTCAGCATGCCGATGTCATTGAAACTTTTCATGAGTTTTTGAAAAACACAAAAGCAGATGGAAAGAAAATTATTTGCGAAAAAGCAGATATTAAAGAAGACAAAGAGAATATTAAATATGGGAAAAACGAAAATTGCGATGCCATCATTAGTGAAATAAACATTAAAGAAGGGCAATTTCACTTCCAATATAGTTATAAGGAAACAACTGTTGATGTTTGTAATGGTATTCCGGGATTTCACAATGTAGAAAACACCACAGCAGCCATTACTGCTTGTTTACAAATGGGATTACCAATACAATCTATTGTTTCATCCTGCGCAAAGTTCTTGGGTGTAAAAAGAAGATTTGAGTACATTGTAAAGCAAGAAAACCATATTGTTATAGATGATTATGCACACCATCCTACAGAGCTTAGTTCATTTATATTATCAGTTAAGGAATTGTATCCTTATCAAAAGACAGTGGGCATATTTCAACCACACTTATATTCAAGAACCAGAGATTTTGCAGATGAATTTGCAGAATCCCTTGATTTGCTTGACGAATGTTGGTTAATGGATATTTATCCGGCGAGAGAACTACCCATTCCGGGAATAAATAGCGAATTTTTAGCCTTGAAAATGAAAAAACCAGTGGTCTTAATTTCACATGACAATATTTTAAAACAACTTAAGGAAAAACAAGTACCGTTGTTATTAATTATGGGTGCCGGAAATATAGATCAATTAATAAAGCCAATCACAGAAATATACCAAAATGCTTAAGTATATTGAATACATAAAGAGCAATAAAATTTGGAACGCAGGAGTGTGGATAGGCATGGGTGTGTGTTTGATAATATTTGCTATATTCATAAACAAAAATGAAAATGAACTTAAGCTGAAAACTATAAAAATTGACATTAAAAAATCGGATGAAATTAATTTTATTGACAGTGCAAAAATCACATCAATTATAAACGAGCGACTTACCAATCCATTGTCAAACGGTTTATATGTCAAAGAATTAAATATTTCTGAGATGGAAAAACAACTAGAAAAAAATCCATTTATTGAAAATGCAGACATCTTACTAGACCAATCGGGGCAATTATTTATTAAGATAAAGCAAAGAGAAGCCATTTTAAGAGTTTATTCTAGCACAGGTCAAACGTACTATGTATCAAAAAATGGATACAAATTTCCGGCTGGTTCCGACTTCACCCCTAGGGTTATTATTGCCAATGGAAATATAGCTGAAAGCCTTACAGATTCTAACTTTGCAAGCAGTCCTATACTACAAGATATAACATCAATTGTGAACTACTGCAATGCTAATCCATTTTGGAAATCACAAATTGAACAATTGTATGTAGATAATTTTATGGACATAATATTGATTCCTAAGGTAGGAAATCATAGTATTGTATTTGGTTCTGCATTATTTATAGACGAAAAATTCAACAACTTAAAAGCGCTATATAGTAAAGGATTAAATACAGTTGGATGGGATAAATACAATCGAATCAATTTAAAGTACAAAGGTCAAATCGTAGCAGAAAAAAGAAATTAAAGAAAAACATGTCAGAAAATAATTTAATAGTAGGTTTAGATATTGGCACAACAAAAGTGTGTGCAATAGTAGGTCAAATGAATGAATTTGGTAAAATCAACATTTTGGGTGTTGGTTCACATCCTTCATTGGGCGGAGTTATGAGAGGCGAAGTTACCAATATCACCAAAACGGTAGAAGCAATAAGACATGCGGTTGCCAAAGCTTCAAACATTTCCAACGTTCAGATTAATGCTGTTCACGTTGGTATAGCTGGAGAACATATCAGAAGTTTCCAACAAAATGGAGTAAAAATCAGAGAAAATTCAGAATCTGAAATAACTGCCAAGGAATTGGAGGACATGAATAAAGAACAATTTAGAATTGTGGTGGATGCAGGTTCAAAAATATTGCATGCCCTTCCACAGGAATATAACATAGACGATCGTTTTCCAACCAAGGAACCAATTGGAATGCAGGGAACTAAACTTGAATGCAAATACCACATTGTAACAGGTAGAGTAAGTGCTGCTAAAACCATAGTAAAATGTGTTGAAAACGCTGGATTAATAGCCAATGACGTTATTGTTGAACCTATTGCATCTGCGCATGCTGTTTTATCTGAAGAAGAAATAAACAGTGGAATTGCTATTATTGACATTGGTGGTGGCACTACCGATATCGCTATTTTTCACGATGGCAAAATAAGACACACTGCAGTAATCCCTTATGGTGGTGAAATCATTACAGCAGATATTGTTGACGCTTTCAAAATCATTGAAAAACAAGCGGAATTGGTTAAAGTAAAACACGGTCATGCTACACCACAAGGCGCTAGAACCAATACTGTAATTTCGGTAAAGGGCATAGGCGATAGAAAACCAAAAGAGATAGTTGAACGCAACTTGGCTCATGTTATCCACGCAAGAATGAAAGAGATATTGGAAATGGTTAACGAGGAAATCAAACTATCTGGCTATCAAAACAAGCTTAACTTAGGGGTTGTTTTAACAGGCGGTGGTGCACAATTAAAAGATTTGAGTAATTTGGCTTCTTATGTTTTGGGTTGTGAAGTAAAAATTGGCTTACCTGATCCACACCTAGGAAAAGGATTAGTAGAAGAAGTTAAAAGTCCGATGTATGCAACTTGTATTGGCTTGGTATTAAAAGGGTTTAAAGACATGGATATAAACAATGTAAAACCTGAGAATAAGTCAAAAATTGCAAACCCTAAAACCATTAAAGGCGGAAGCAAGTTTTTAGACTTTATTGGCAGTTTCAAACAATGGATAAAAGACGACAGTGGCACAGATGATTACAACAAATAATAAAAATTATGAGTTATTTTAAAGTAGAATTACCAAAAGAACAATCCTCTATTATAAAAGTAATGGGAGTTGGCGGTGGTGGCAGTAATGCTGTAAACTATATGCACAACAGAGGTATTATAGGGGTTGATTTCTTTTTATGCAATACCGATGCGCAACATCTTGAAAAAAGCCCAATAAAAAATAAAATTCAGTTAGGCAGTAGTTTAACCGAAGGCTTGGGCGCAGGAGGAGATCCTGAATTTGGAAAAAGATGTGCTTTAGAAAGCATTAACCACATAGAAGAAGCGCTTAAACACAATACCAAAATGTTGTTTATAACCGCCGGTATGGGAGGTGGAACTGGAACAGGTGCTGCTCCTGTTATTGCTCAAAAAGCAAAACAAATGGGAATTCTTACTGTCGGCATAGTGACCAAACCATTCAAAAACGAAGGTCCTTTAAAATCAGATAAAGCTGAAAAAGGGATTGAAGAATTAAAACCGCATGTTGATGCACTTTTGGTGATAAACAATGAACGTATCATTCAAATGTATTCTAACTTGAGAATTAGAGAATCATTGAGTAAAGCTGACGATATTTTATGCACTGCTGTAAAAGGTATTGCAGAAATTATAACAGTAGAAGGATACATGAATGTGGATTTCAGAGATGTTAAAACCGCATTGGAGAACAGCGGAAGAGCTATTATGGGTACTGGCTTATCTACAGGAGACAATCGCGCATTAAATGCTGCACAAATGGCATTAGACTCTCCACTTCTCGACGATAACAGCATAGAAGGGGCAGAACACATTTTATTGAATATCTGTTTTGGAAATGAAGAACCTTATACCAATGAAATTTCGGCAATTTGCGAATTCTTACAACAAGAAGCTGGCAAAAATGCTAATTTAAAATATGGCTTAACACAAAGCGAAGGTTTAGGTGACGAGTTGTCTGTAACTGTAGTTGCTACAGGTTTTGAAAAAAACAGAAACATTGTTCATTTAGAAAATTTAAATGTTTTTAAAACTGAGAAAAAAATTGAGGAAATCATCGAAGATGAAGAATCGGGTGTTATAGAAATAGACTTTACAAATTTAGAAAAACCCATTCAGAAAGAGGTTCCCAAACCGAATGAATTCGATTTTAGAACGACGACTACAATTCCAATTTTTGATAAAGGGTTACAAAAACCTATTAACAAGAACGATTTAAATACCCCTGCTTATTTAAGACATGAAGTTATTTTTGAAGAACTTTCAAAAGATGGCGATGTATCAAACGTATTTTTAGAAGAAGAGAAAGACAACAAAGCCCCTAGATTTAAGGAAGGTGGCAACAAATATCTTCATAATAACGTAGACTAAAAGGTGTATGGCCCAACATAATATTACGGGCAAAAATGGGGAAGATATTGCTTGTGCATTTTTAATTAAAAATGGCTATGTAATTCTTGAGCGCAATTGGCGTTCAGGTAAAAACGAGGTTGATATTATAGCCAAAATAGGCACGCTATTGGTTTTTATTGAAGTGAAAACAAGGACGAGTAGTTTTTTTGGCTATCCAGAAAAATTTGTAAGTCCAACTCAACAAAAAAGTCTTGCCAAAATTGCAGATTATTACTGTTATGTAAAAAAACTAAGCGATGTTGAAATTCGCTATGACATTATCAGCATTATCAGCAACAAGAAACAAGAAGAAGTACATCACATTGTTGATGCTTTTTTTCCCAAATTTTAAGCAAATAGTTCTACTTAGCAATTGAGTTAATTTGTTTGTTGATGGATTACTTATTTAGTAATAAAAATTATAAATTCTACTTCCACCATCGGCACCTACGCCTTCTATTTGCATCCTACCTCCTGCATTTTCAAGCTGCTTTACCAAATCTTCGGGACTTACACAAGGCTGACCATTGTATTTTACAAAAATAAAACCCTCTTCAATGTTCATACTCCCTATTAAACCTCCCCTAACTTGTGTCACTTTAACACCATTTTGAATTCTGTACTTTTGCAATTCAACCTTTGATAATGCCTCAAAACTTGCCCCTAATTTTTCTGAAGTTATAACATGGCGCTTTCTTATGGAAGTTTCACCATCCAAATTGGTTAAAGTTAAGGTTATTTCCTTTTCAGAACCATTTCTAATAACATTAATTTTGAGCTTATCACCCGGTCTGTAATACGACATATTCTCATCAAAAGACGACTTACCTGAAATTGTTTTATTTTGAATTTTAACTATAATATCATCTTTCAATAAACCTGCTTTACTTGCAGGACCATCAGGATATACTTTTACGACAAGTGCACCATTTGTTGTTTTATTAATTCGTTCACTACTTTCTGTAATTTCGTCTATTTCCATTCCGTGATATCCACGTTGAATTTCCCCAAAATCAATTAAATCTTTTACTGATTTAGATACAATGTTGGCAGGAATAGCAAAACCATAACCGGTGTAACTTCCTGTTTTACTAAAAATAGCTGTATTAATTCCCACTAACTCCCCATTTAAATTCACCAAAGCGCCTCCACTATTTCCTGGATTAATTGCAGCATCAGTTTGAATAAAAGATTCAATTGGAAACTGATTATTAACCACATTAATATTTCTGCCTTTGGCACTTACAATTCCTGCTGTAACAGTTGACGTAAGATTGAACGGATTACCTACCGCCACAACCCATTCTCCAATTTCTAAATTATCTGAATCAGCAATAGCAATAGCGGGCAATGATTCCGCTTCAATTTTAAGCAAAGCCAAATCTGTAGAAGGATCGGTACCAATTAAAGTTGCTTTGTATGTTTTTTTCTTATTATTAAGAACTACCTCAATAGTTTCAGCATCTTTAATTACATGTAAGTTTGTTACTATGTAACCATCTTTCCTAACAATAACTCCGCTACCTGTACTACTAACCTGACCAATACTTCCAAATGGATCCCAACCATCAAAGAAAAAACCAAAAGGATTGCGTTGCCTTACCATTGCCGTAGTTTTAATAAAAACAACACTTGGTGTACTTACTTTAGACGCTAATACAAAATTTAAACTTTGTTCTGTAGCTGTTCCATTGTAATTAACTAAAGTAGCTCTTAAATCTTGTAAACTAATGGTGTTTTCTTGGGAATTTGAATTAAAATATTGAAATAAAAAAGCACCTGTAACACCAAAAACAAGTGACAAAACTCCGTTTAATATCAATTTTTTCATACCTATAATTAATGTCTAATATCCATAATCATTTTAATACTCATTTCAGGTTTCTTAGGATCATTGCTGATAATTGTTAAGTACTTATTATGTAATGCAATTGATTGATTGACTGTATCTATATTAATAAACAATTTTACAGACTCGTTTGGCTTTACTTTCTGATTCGCAATTGTAAAAGAAATACATGAACAACTTGGAATTATTTTAATTATATCTAAATCTTTTTTCCCTTTATTAGTAATCACTATGACATCTTTGAATCTAGCCCCTGCTGTTTTAACACCATAATCCAAAGGCAATGTTTTGTCAATTTGTAAAACAGGTGCCATTGCTAACTCTTTTGCCGATAATTTTGAGTAATCTTCGCGCAAATTTGTGTGAACATAAATACTTTTTATATCACTTCCTTCATCATCTGTTAACAAAGAAATTTGCTCATAATTATCCCCAATCTTTGTTACCTTACTTCCATCACAAGTTACAGTTATAACCAATGAATCATCGACATCTAAAATACTGTCTTGCAAATCTAAAGTTACATAGTCGGGCAATGATTTAACTCCTATTATTTTGATTGGATAACCATTGTAATTGTATATTTTTATTTTTGAATGTAATATTTGGTATTTTGTTAACTTAGGAAAAGAAGCTATCGTTTGATTAAATGACAAATTAGAATAATTGGTGGTGTACTCTTGTGGTTTTTTTGCAATATTTGCTGCAGGAATTACATTTCCCTTAATAACCAAGGTTTGAAATGCTGTAGAGTTAGAAAAATGGACATAAAGATTCTTGTTAAAACTATTAGGTCTTCCTCGGGTTCCATAAACCGCTTTAATTATTCCACTGTCACCAGGGTTGATATCTTCTCGAGAATATTGAGGCGTAGTGCAACCACAACTGGTTTCGACTCTTAATATTTTGATTGGTTGGTCAGAGGTATTTTTAAATGTAAAAACACAAGTAACTTCATTACTTTCCTCGTTCACATCACCAAAATCGTGAATCATTTTATCAAAGAGAATAGCGTTGTTAACCTGTGAAAAGGTGAGTTGAAACAACATTAAAAAGGTAGCAGTAATTAAAAATTTCATTTTTATATTGGATAACAAATTTCGTGCAATTTATTTATTAAGTAGCAAAAAAAAGACAAAAAGTTGCTTTATCTCTTTGAAAGAATGAAAACGTGTCAAAACATAACGATAGAAAACACAATGAAATGTGAATATCAATTTTTGGATTGATTAAACAATGCCCTACCTTTGTGTAAAGGATGAAAAACGAGCATTTAAATCCAGACTCCGAACAATTAAGTTCTACGGACAAAGACATTGAGAAGGTATTAAGACCGGCAAATTTTGATGATTTTGCGGGTCAAGACAAGATTTTAGAAAATCTAAAAATATTTGTAAAAGCAGCCGTTCAAAGGGGCGAAGCATTGGACCATGTTTTATTACACGGCCCTCCAGGATTAGGAAAAACAACCTTAGCTAACATTATCGCCAATGAATTAAACAGTAATATAAAAATTACTAGCGGACCTGTGTTGGAGAAACCTGGAGATTTAGCTGGATTGTTAACCAATCTTGAAGAAGGCGATGTGTTGTTTATTGATGAAATCCACCGTTTAAGTCCGGTCGTTGAAGAATATTTATATTCCGCTATGGAGGATTATAAAATTGATATTATGCTGGACAGTGGTCCAAGTGCGCGAAGTGTTCAAATCAGTTTGGCACCTTTCACTTTAGTTGGAGCAACCACCCGTTCAGGATTGTTAACTTCTCCTCTGAGAGCCCGTTTTGGTATTACCAACCGTTTGGAATATTATAACACCGATTTGTTAGCAAAAATCATTACCCGATCCTCGGGAATTATCAATATTCCTATCGTTAATGAAGCAGCCTACGAAATTGCTAGAAGAAGTCGTGGAACCCCTCGTATTGCCAATGCTTTATTAAGAAGAACAAGAGATTTTGCTCAAATAAAAGGAAGTGGCAATATTGATATGACTATTGCCAAAATAGCACTTGATGCCCTAAATGTGGATTACAATGGTTTGGATGAAATGGACAACCGCATTTTAAGCACAATAATAGACAAATTTAAAGGTGGACCTGTTGGATTAAATACTATTGCCACCGCTGTAGGTGAAGAACCGGGAACGATTGAAGAGGTTTATGAACCATTCTTGATTCAAGAAGGCTATTTAATGCGTACTGCTAGAGGACGTGAAGCAACAGAATTAGCCTTTAAACACCTCGGTAGAGTTCACTACAGTAAAGGGAACTCATTGTTTTAAATTCAACAATTCCTTTACCACAATTTCACTCGCCCCTTTATTCGATTTTATAAATTCCAAACACGCTTGTTTGGGTGGATTGTTCATTAATCCTTCTAATGCATTTACAAACTCCTCTGCGGTATTTACCTGAATAGCAATTTGATTGTTAATCGCTAATTGTGCCTCAGGATACTTTTGAGTATGAGGACCAAAAATCACAGGAACGCCAAAGGCTATGGGCTCCAAAATATTATGCAATCCCTTACCAAATGCCCCACCAACTAAGGCCACATTCCCGTAATAATAAGCACTTGCTAAATGTCCAATAGTATCTAAAACCATGACTTGAGACATGGAATCTGTTGGTTTTAATTTTGAATAAAGTAATGGCGTAATGTCTTTAAACTTATGTAAAATTTCATTGATATGTCCTTGCGATATGTCATGTGGGGCAATAAGAATTTTTAACTTAATTTCATTTCCCTTTGACAAATAATGCAGCAACAAATCTTCCTCCGCAGACCAACTGCTTCCTATAATCAATAAAGTAGATTTGCCTTTAAAGGCTTCGATAATTGGATTCGTTTTTACATTCAACGAAGTATAGTAAACCTTGTCATATCTGGTATCTCCAGACAATATTGTATTATTAATCCCATGAGAAATCAAACAATCTAATGAATTTTTATCTTGCACAAAGATGGATTTGTACTTTGGCAATAATCGAAACAACCATTTCCCAAATTTAGAAAACAGAAACTGATTGGGTCTAAAAACCGCAGAAACCAAATAAACCGGAATGTCTTTGGCAAACAATTCTGTTAAAAAGTGAAACCAAAATTCGTATTTGACAAAGATGACCTTATCGGGATTAATTGCTTTGATAAATCTTTCGGCATTTCGTGGAGTATCTAATGGCAAATAAAGCACTGCATCAACAAATGGATAATTTTGAGAATATTGATACCCTGACGGAGAAAAAAAACTAACTACTATTTGACAGTTTTGTTGGTGTTTTATGCTTTCTATAATTGGCTTTACTTGTTCAAATTCACCTAAACTGGCGCAATGAATCCATATTCGTTGTCCTATTTTTTCGGGCAAATTAATTTCCCTTTGGGCTATTCTACCTGCAACAAATGTGTGTGTCTTTCCTTTCCTTAACAATAAAGCGGCCAAAGGCAAACAAGCATCTGCTATAGTTAACAGAAAAGTGTACAAATAACGCATCAATCAAAGTACCTTTCTTCTTGTCCTTTTTTGGCACCTGCTTTTCTCCCTTGAATGGCAATCATTACCCCAATTTTCAGACCAATTAACAAATCATTCCTTTGGCGTAAATCAGCTTTTCTGGTATCAAAATCAAAAGAACGTCTACTTTGAGTTAAACCATGCATCCATTCAAGGCCTGCAATAAAGTTCAACATCTGCTCATCATCAATCCTTTGATAACCTACAAATCCTCTCCACATAAAACCATTAGTCAACCTATCGTATCCTTTAAAATAGCCATTTTCCAATTGTGGCAATACGTCTCTTTGATAAAAAAACTTGATTTTGTGTTCCATAAAACCCAAACCTGCGGTCATTAATAAACCCGAATTTTTGTTTAAAGGCGACAATGGAATTACTTTCCCAAAATCAAAATGCCACATATAGCCGCGTTGATACAACCTAATTTCAGCAAAATTTCCATTTACATCCAACAAGTCGGTTCCATTTTTACTGATAGAATCAAACATTCCATTTTCTTTGACTACAGAACCAAACAAAGTATTAAGTTGAAAACTAGCCTGCCAGTTTTTACCAAATTTATAACTAGTATTAAGTCCAACAGTATTACTACCGCCAAACCTTTCATTTAAGACACCTATGGATTGTTGACGGCCATAAGTAATTCCCATCAACAACGTATTTCGATAGTCTTTTTTTTCAGCCATCTTTTGTGCTGACAATACAATACTTATAAAACAATTAATTAATATAAAAAACCTGAGTAACATTCAACAAATATAAGAATTCTTTCAAATAAAATTCATTTTCAAAACTATCATTAAGGACTTAAAAACCTTCTGTCATTCTAGCCAAATTATAATAAACTCCTTCTCGAGTCATTAAATCATAATGATTTCCTCGTTCTATTATTTTACCATGTTTTAAAATAATAATCTCATCTGCATCTTTGATAGTACTTAATCTATGGGCAATAACCAAACTGGTTCGACCCTCTTTTAAATGGTCGAGCGCTTCTTGGACCAATCTTTCACTTTCATTGTCCAATGCACTTGTTGCTTCATCTAAAATTAAGATTTGAGGATTTCTAAGCAAAGCACGGGCAATGGCTATTCTTTGTCTTTGACCACCACTCAATTTACTACCCCTCTCTCCTATTACAGTTTCAAACTGATGTTCAGTTTCATTAATAAAATCTAAGGCATTTGCCATTTTACAGGCTTCTTCCAATTGCGCTTGACTGACATTGTCTAAACCAAATTTAATATTATTGGCAATGGTATCATTAAACAATATAGCCTCTTGGGTCACTATGCCCATTAAAGAACGCAATTGTTGTGTAGAAATATCTTTGACATTGACACCATCAATCGTAATTTCACCCTTAGTAACATCATAAAAACGGGGCAATAAATCTGCTAAAGTACTTTTACCACTCCCACTTGAACCAACCAATGCAATTTTTTTATTCTTTGGGATTGAAAAACTAACTTGCTTAACAACCTCTTCTTTACCGTATGAAAAACTTACATTGTTAAATTCAATAGAGTGATTAAATTGTTCAACAATTACTGGATTTTCAGGTT
The DNA here is from genome assembly GCA_044373665.1 of Bacteroidia bacterium. GTDB lineage: Bacteria > Bacteroidota > Bacteroidia > NS11-12g > UBA955 > JABMMZ01. The sequence continues at coordinate 26,961 of JBIPNH010000005.1, read as the reverse complement.
CAGGTATTTTAATGTCCGCATTTAAAATCTCTTCGTATCTGTCCATACTAACTGCCCCTCTTTGAAACATTGGAAAAGCATTAGACAATTGTTTGAAAGGAGGAATAACTTGACTAAAAATAGCAAAATAAGCTAAAAAAGCAGAGCCCGTTAGCTGTTCATTAAAAACCATATTACCACCAAACCACAAAATGACAGCTGCAACTGTAATACCCAAAGTTTCTGAAATTGGTGATGCCATATCTCCCCTGTGATTCACTTTGATATTGGCTGTAGTTGCGGACTGATTGATGTCTGCAAATTTTTTCTTAAAAATAGATTCTACAACAAAAGCCTTGATAATTCTAACTCCACCAATTGATTCTTCTAAGAAAGAAAGCACCAAACTTTGTTGTTCCTGATTTCTTTTAGACTTCCTCCTTAACGATTTGCCCAATAAAGCGATAGAACCACCCGCTACGGGTAACAAAACCACTACAAATAAGGTTAACTTAGGACTCATAAAAACCAAAGTTGCAATGTAAACCAATATGGTAACAGGTTCTTTAAAGATTGCTTCCAAAGAGGCCATTAAACTCCACTCAACCTCCTTAACATCATTACTCATTCGCGATATTAAATCCCCTTTTCTTTCATTACTAAAATATGAAATAGGCAAATCAAGCATTTTATTAAAAACCTTTTTGCGTATATCCTGAATTACTTTATTTCTTAATATCACTAAGTAGTAAAGCGCCAAATAGCGTGAAATATTTTTGATAACTGTTGCCAAAACAAGCGCAATACTAATGTATAGTAAAGCTTGTCTTTTGTCATCTTGCACCAATTGTGTCATCCAATTGATAAAGTCGGTGTAGAATTCATTGAATCCCCCTTGTTTTTTTGACAAATTTCGCTCCAACAATTCTTTGTTGTTATTAAACATAAAGTCTAACAGAGGCATAATGAGCGCTAATGAAAACAAACCTGCCACGATTTGAATTAAATTGAAAACCATGTTCAAAAGCGCTAAACCTTTGAATGGCACTATTAATTTCAATATGCGTAACATGGCACTCATTTACAATGGCAAAAATAACAACTTTATTGTTACTATTTTATTTTATCCGCAAAAGAGATAAAATGATAAGATTCTGAACTATTCCCACATCAGTCATTCCGTAAAACGCTGCGGATTGGGTTTGTGTTGGGAGCGTTTATACGGAATCTTCTGAATTGCGGAGCATTAATGAAAAGATTCTGCATATTCGCAAAGCCGAATTCCAGAGACCTGTCCTGAACTTTATTCAGGATGACGGTTACTCTGAGAGCACGAATGATAAAATTATGAGCTATTCACACATCAGTCATTCCGTAAAACGCTGCGGATTTGGCTTGTGTTGGGAGCGTTTATACGGAATCTTCTGAATTGCGGAGCATTAATGAAAAGATTCTGAATATTCGCAAAGCCGAATTCCAGAATGACGGTTACTCTGAGAGCACGAATGATAAAATTATGAACTATTCCCACATCAGTCATTCCGTAAAACGCTGCGGATTGGGTTTGTGTTGGGAGCGTTTATACGGAATCTTCTGAATTGCGGAGCATTAATGAAAAGATTCTGAATATTCGCAAAGCCGAATTCCAGAATGACGGTTTCTTGCGAAACACACTCAATAAATCAATACATCCATCAATTCCTTGTTGTAATAAACTTGTTCCCTTCCCGATTTTTTTGAAATCAAAAGTCCTGCATTTACCATTTGCTTGAGGTACGTGTAGGCTGTTTGTCTGTGACAGTTTAACAACAACATGATGTCTGAGGTTTTAACAAAGGGATGTTTCATCAAAACCAATAGTAACTCGTCAGGCAATTTATAATTGGTATATTTCATTATTATCAATGATTGCTTTTCTTTCAATTGAAAAATTTGTTTCAGATTCATAACCATTTTTTCAATAGACTCTTGTATTGCATTGATTAACAACAAACACCATGATTCATAAGCCTCATTAAACAAGGCATTTTTAAGAATCACATTATAATCCTCTTTCACCGACATCAATTGTTGTGAAAAAGGAATTGGGATAAACCGTTCCAATAAAGTTTGAATAATAAATTGAGAATTAAATCTAGCTGAAGCATCGTTAAACTGTGTGAATGGTGCAACTGCCCTAATTTGAAGATGGATTAAACACAAATTTATCAAATCATCCTCAAACGGCTTTGTCAGTAAACCTTTATTCAAATCTTTTTTTAGTCGACTTAGCACATTGGCTTGATCGGGTGCAGTATATAACACCAAATTGGTAAAATAACTTTTAATCACGGCTTTAGTCTTTTCTCTGTAAAAACTTAATTCCGACTTCTTTTTACCCACTTTGGCAATATAAAACCTATTAAAATCACTTAAATCCTTCCCTATTATTTTACTTTCAGCAACAAACTGTTCTAAAATAAGTTGCGTTGTTTTGTCGTTGTTTTTTTGTTTTGAAACGGAGGATTCAAACAATCTTTGGATAGAGATTGAATTATTTTCCAAGTCGAACGAATACTTAAGTTCTAACAACTGAAACCATTTAGAAATATAAAACAAATCATTTTGTGGCAAAGCATCCAAATAACCCTTTAAATACGAGATAGACATTTGACATTGCCGACTAACAGCCAATAATCTATCGCTTGGTTTAAACTGAATCTCAGTTAATAATGGCAATTGATTGTATGGAATTTGACTATTTAACAATTCGTGTCGAAATTATTAATTTTTTTCGACATATTTTAACAAATATTGAAATTTTGTTAATTTTTTTACCCTTAAAACCATCTTTATTGCCCCCTTAAACCCTAATTTTGCAGTCAAATAATAATAAAATGATACAATCCGCTGGAAAAAGTAAGTCGAAAACCACCAAACAAATTTCCGAGTACTTCGGTAAAAATGTTTTTGGACCAAAAGCCATGGCAGAGTATGTAAGTAAAGAAGCCATCAAAGCTGTTAACGAATCTAGAACTACAGGTCACCCTCTTGACATGAAAATGGCTAATTTAATTGCAGAAGGCATGAAAAATTGGGCAATAGAAAGAGGTGCAACACACTACACCCATTGGTTTCAACCACTAAGAGGTTCTACAGCCGAAAAACACGATTCATTTTTTGAACCTACAGGAATTGACTCTGGTGTAGAAAAATTTCCAGGCAAAGCACTTGTTCAACAAGAACCTGACGCATCAAGTTTCCCTAACGGTGGTATAAGAAACACTTTTGAAGCCCGTGGTTACAGTGCTTGGGACCCTTCCTCTCCGGCATTTATTATGGAAAAAGCAAGTGGAAAAACATTGTGTATTCCTACTATTTTCGTTTCTTACACAGGTGAGGCATTAGATTATAAGGCGCCATTAATTAAATCAACCAATATTTTATCAAAAGCTTCAACAGATGTTTGTCAATTGTTTGACATCAACGTTAAAAACACTAAAATCTCTTTGGGTATTGAGCAAGAATATTTTCTAATTGACGAAGAATTATACCACCAACGTCCCGACCTAGTTTTTGCAGGAAGAACCTTAGTTGGTAATATGCCTGCAAAAGGACAACAGTTGGAAGACCACTATTTTGGAAGTATTCCTGAGCGTATCTATAACTACATGACTGATTTTGAAAAAGAAGCCTTTAAACTTGGTATTCCTTTAAAAACCCGTCACAATGAAGTTGCACCAGGACAATATGAATGTGCACCTATGTTTGAGGAAGCCGATATTGCAATCGACCATAATTCATTATTAATGGATGTAATGCAAGCTGTTGCTAGCAAACATAAACTAAAAGTACTATGGCACGAAAAACCATTTAAAGGGGTAAATGGCTCTGGAAAACACAACAATTGGTCAATCATTACAGACACAGGAGTTAATTTACTATCTCCGGGTCAAAGCCCTCAAGACAATTTACAGTTTTTAACTTTCTTTATTAATACGATTAAGGCCGTTCACGACCATGCAGACTTATTAAGAGCAAGTATAGCAACTGCGGGGAATGACCACAGATTGGGTGCTAATGAAGCGCCTCCTGCTATTATGTCTGTGTTTATTGGAAGTACACTTTCAGAAGTATTAAACCGTTTTGAAAATTCTAAAACTGAACAAAAACCTGGCAGAGTAAGTGAAAAAACCATTAATATTTACCGTATTCCTGAAATATTATTGGACAATACAGACAGAAACAGAACATCTCCTTTTGCCTTTACTGGTAATAAATTTGAATTTAGAGCTGTAGGTTCAAGCGATCATTGTGCAAATGCTGTTATCGTTTTAAACACCATAGTTGCCAATCAATTAATGGCGTTTAAAAAAGAAGTAGATGCATTATTAAAGAAAAAAGTAAGCAAACAAGCTGCTATTGAAAAAACATTAATTGGCTACATTAAATCTTCTAAAAAAATTATTTTTGAAGGCAATGGTTACGGTGAAGAGTGGGTTAAAGAAGCTGCAAAAAGAGGTTTGAGTAATATCAAAACTACTCCATATGCTTTAGATGCTTACAATAAAAAAGAAAGTCAATCTATTTTTGTTGACAACGGCATTTATACCAAAAAAGAATTGGAAGCACGTACTGAAATAAAATTTGAAGATTATGTGTTAAAAATTCAAATTGAAGGAAGAATTTTGGGTGAATTGGCTAAAAATTACGTAATTCCATCAGCTGTTAAATATCAAAAACAATTGATTGATACTATTGAAGGATTAACCAAAATTGGTCAAACAAAACAAGAAACCAAAACATTGCTTGAACTAACCAAGGAAATTTCTAAGCATATCAATTCTATTTGGAGTAATAACGCAAAAATGACTGAAGAGCGCAGAAAAGCTAACTTAATAGAACATGCAGACAAAAAAGCAAAAGCTTATTGCGATAAAGTAAAACCTTACTTTGATGAAATTAGAGAAAGTGCAGACAAATTGGAAGAACTAATTGACAACGACATGTGGAAACTTCCAAAATACCGTGACTTGTTATTCTTAAAATAAAAATAAACTAACTTTAACAAAAAGGGTTGTTGTACATTTGCAACAACCCTTTTTTTATGCGTAACACTATAATATTCTTGACTTTAAATTTCCTAGCACTTGCCATTGGCGGACAATTCACAGGCAGTGGCGTTTCTAGCGATTGGTACCAAACGATTAACAAAGCACCTTGGACACCACCGGGTTGGGTTTTTGGTGCAGCTTGGACCACCATTATGATTTGTTATGCCTTTTATCTAAAATCTTTGATAGAAAATGTAAAATCTCAATCTAAAACCATTTATATTTTATATGGAATACAATGGATTCTCAATATTATGTGGAACCCAATTTTCTTTTATTTCCAATATGATGTATTGGCACTTTTAGCAATAAGTGCATTACAAGTGGTATTGATAATTACCTTTTTAAGATATTTCAGAGTTCAGCATTATTACAACTTACTGTTATTACCTTATCTGATTTGGCTTTTTACAGCTATTTCGCTGAATGCCTATATTGTGTTTTATAACTAAACTATTGCGTTTTTAACTTCTTACCTTTGTTAAAAACCAAGCGACCTTTGTTGGTGCCTTTTCTTAACACTTTTTGTTCCTCTTCAGGCAAAGAAGCGATGTGTTGACAATTTTCATCACAGCAATTGCTGTATTTTTCTCTACATGATGGACATTGAATAAACAATAAATTACAAGCCACATTAGCACAATTGGTGTGTGTATCACTTGGATTGCCACATTGATGACACTTGGATATTATCTCAGTTGAAATATGTTCTCCCAAACGTTCATCAAACACAAAATTTTTACCATGAAACTTATTAGGCAATCCTTTTTCTTTGATATCATTGGCATATTTTATAATTCCACCTTCCAACTGATACACTTCCTTAAACCCTCTGTAAAGCATGTAAGCACTTGCTTTTTCGCATCTAATTCCGCCGGTACAATACATCAACACAGGTTTATCTTTTTGATTTTCTAACAACTCAGCCACTTTGGGCAATTGCTCTCGGAAACTAAGCACATCAGGCAAAATAGCTTTTTCAAAATGACCTATTTCGCTTTCATAATGGTTGCGCATGTCCACAACTATAGTATCTGGATTGTCGATGAGTGCATTAAAATCCTCTGCTTTTAAGTGTGTTCCAATCTTTGTAACATCAAAATTGGGATCATCTATTCCGTCGGCAACAATCTTTTTTCTGACTTTAATCGCTAATTTAAAAAATGATTTGCCATCATCTTCAACAGCCGTATTTAAACGAACACCATTTAAAAAATCATAACTATACAGATGGGATTTAAAAGCTTCAAAATTGTCTGTTGGCACAGATAATTGGGCATTAATCCCTTCGTCTGCCACATAGATTCTACCTAAAACGCCTAATTGATTCCAAGCCAAATACAATTCATCTCTGAACGCTTTGGGATTATCCAAAAGATGATATTTATAAAAAGAAATAGTGGTTCTAGCCTCGTTGCTAAACTTTATTTTTTCCTTTAACTCTTTATTATTAACTCTATTATGTAACAACACGTTGCAAAATTATAAAAAAAAACAAACTCCATAAATGATGTAAATCATTTAAAAAATATTTGTTTATTTTTTGGATTTACTGGTTAAATCGATGATTTCCACTCCGCTGAATTTACTTGCATCAAATACAAATTCTTTATCCAAAATAGCCTCATTGGCTTTTTGTTGAGTGATAGTGTAGGTTTGTTTATTCCCTGCTTTGTAGGACACTTTCATACTTTGCAGCGTTTTAAGGGTATTATCTACCTCCAAGTTCATCAAAAAGTATGGTACCGACTTATCGGTTGGCGTTAATTTAATTTTTGAAATTGTGGAAGTTCCTTTTTTGTATGAACCTTCACTGATATACAAAAAACCTTTTTCCCAAATTGTAAATAATTTAGTGGGATTAATACCTTTGGCACTATTAGGATTGTAATTATCCTTGACACACTCATTGGTTTCGGCAGTGTAAGTCCATATAAACTTACCATTACAAAAAATCTGCTGACCTGCAAAATTCAACTTGAAATTATTGCCTTTCGACCACAAAGAACCCTTTTCGGTTGTGCTTTTTTTACCATCGGCAGGTTCGTTCAACATTGTAAAATCAGCTTTCAACGAGGTGTAAGCTTTGTATTTTTTCGAAACGTCTTTTAATAACTTATTAGCATCTTTGTCTTTTTCCACTTTAGGAGGCGTAACAACAAAGGACATTAACACAAGAATCAAAAAAGAAAGAAGTACTTTAATTTTCATTGGGGACAAATTTAATATTATTATTTATTATTCAAGCTATCCAAATAGCGTTCCAAACTAAGTTTACTTGAGTATATAACTTTAAATCCCTAAGTGCATCATGAAGTTGAAAACTAAAAAAGTGAAAAAACTAAAATTTAATGCTGTAAGAGAAGGAAGGGAGAAATGGGAAGGCTGTTAGATATTTGAGTTCAGCAGATCTAGTATTGTTGTTACTTTCCCAAACAACAGCATAAGTATTTTGACGAAAATACACATTGTACAAATTAACATTTAAAAACTGTTTAACCTTAACTTTATTTCTGAAACTGTATTGAAAACCAATATCCATTTTATGAAAAGGTTTTAAACGATACTCATTTCTTAGAGAATAAATTGGGGTAGCATTAGCGTAAGCTACAAATAAAGGAACCGTTGCAACCCTACCACTTTGCCAAGTAAAAGTACTGGTAAACGTAAATCTTTTATACTTAAAACTATACAATAAATTAAAATTATGTGGCCTATCGTAACTAGTTGGATACAATAAACCCAAATTGACTGAATCATTTTGCATTGTAGATTTTGATAAAGTATAAGACAAAACAAAACTATGCTTTTCATTAATATTAATATTGGACAAAGCCTCAACCCCATAGCTGACATGATTCATCTTAAAAACATTGCTAAATGAGGCATAATTATCAATATTCAATCTTCTGTAATCATAGCTATTTAGAAAATTTCTATGATATGCATTTAATTGTAGATTTGATTTTTTCAATTGAACATTGTAGCCAATCAACCACTCATTTGTTACCTGAGGTAAAAAATCTTTATTCGCCAAAAACTTAAAATCATCAGGAACAGGAAAAACATTATTAACCAAACTGTGAGTGGCATTAACAAAAGTGTTATACTCTGCAATAAAACTCGACTTTTTAAGCTTATAATTTATACTTAATCTTTTTTCAAGGTAAGTTTTATTTAAATCAATAAAATTACTCAACCTTAAATTAGCATTAAAAATAAAGTTTTTAAATTGGTATGCGTTATCTGTATTAAGAGATAAGACATTTAAATTATCAATGATTTTATTGTTAAAACTTAATGAATTATTATTTTGATGAATTTGATGTTCTAACCCAAATGATGATCTAAAATTCTGGCTAAAACTTTTCTTTAACGAATATTTAAAGTTCATTTCATTAAATTCATTTTTGTAATTAAACTGATTATTCAAAGATTGCCTTGATAAAACTTGATTCTTAATAAAAAAAACTGCTTCATGTTTTATGCCACTTTTAGAAATTAAATCAAATTGTGATGAAAAGGCTTTAAACTGCCATTGCAAACTATCTCTAGAATTGATTCCGGTTGCATTAAAATCAGTAACTCTGTCTTGATTATCGGTGTATATTAAACTCAAGGACGACCTTCTGTTAAAATTATATTTAGTTTTGATTAATAAATCAGAAAACTCTGAAAAAAGAGGAAAAAGCACATTGTATTCAGTATTGAAAATAGATTTTCTGTAATTAACAAAAACACCCAATTTTTCTTTTTTTAACTTCAAATTAACATTACCACTAACAAAAAAAGGATTAATATTTAATTCCGATGTTGATTTATTAGAAATTGGGTCTTTAAGATAAAATTTTATATAACTTGAACCCCTAGAGCCATACTCACTACTTACATTATTATTGAAATAATCAATTTGTCTGATAGTGTTCAAATCAAAAAAACTGTATAAACCAAAACTATGAGTTAAATTAGGCACAGGAATATTATCTAAATAAAAGACTGTATTGTAAGCACTTCCACCTCTGATATTTAAATTAGCATTCATTTCTTGACTGGTATTAACCCCGGGCAATGTTTTTAATAAATGAATTGGGTCGTTGGTACTTAGTGGCAATGAAATAGACTGAAGTGTATTTTGACCTATAGAAATTCTGTTATTTTTAGCAGTTATGGGCTGGTGATTTACCCTTAGCTTAAACTTACTTATTTCATAAATGCGTTCTATTTTCAATACTATAAAAGTGTCATTATATGCTTTTAATTTGTACTCTTGTAAATATACATCTGATTCATAAAAACGGAATGTACCGGTATCAGACTGTATGAACACAGATACAAAACCATCTGAATTACTATACGCTGTAGTACTTTGATATTTGACTAGTAAATTAGAAATCGGTTGATTGTTTGCTTGGTCTAAAAACTTAAAATTTATTTGATGGGATACTTGACCTTTTAACGCCCAGCTTAAAAACAAAAAACAAAACAGCAATAAGTTTTTCATAACTTAATATCTAAAACTACACTATCTCCATTAGTAAATTCATAGGTGGGCATACCAATGGTTATTTTTCTATTTAACTTTAAATCATGTAAATACACAAAAAACCTTAATGGATAAACCTCTTTAATAAAACCGCATGGCATACTAAAACATTCATTGTAATGATGGGCAAAATATTCTTTGAAACCAGCATACAACGTTTGATCCTGCCAACCCATAACTGGAAATGTATAATCTGAATTTTCAAATCTCGAAAAAACTCTTATTATCTTATAATTAAGTGTATCTATAGGTTTGTTATTAATCAAAAAATCAACATATAACCTTTCATCTCTGTTTACATAATCAAAGATTTTAATATTATTATAATTGTTAATATTGACTATTTTGGCTTTTACATTGTCTTTACTGTAATCCCACAATATGCCTTCACCAACCGCCAAAGGCGTATTTTTCCCTACATCATTTTTATGTAAATTATAATAAAATTGAAAATCCGATTTAGACATACTATAAAGTTGAAAATCTCGGTAAACTGCCCCATTTGACATTTTCCAAGTAAATGGTTTGAAACAAAAATTTGTTGAATTTTTAAATCTATCTAAATAATATTTATTGGAAGGTGGCCATAAAATCAATGCATTGTCTGTTTGATTTAATTCAAGAAATGCATCGGGATATTCAATCAAAAAAGATTCTAAAAACTGTTCTTCAAAAGTCTTTCTATCATATGGATTGTATAAAAAATAAACAAAAGAATCATTTCTATCTCTATTAACAAACAATTCATTTTCGGCTTTAACAAATGATTTGTCATTTAACGTTGTTTCATAGTTAATAGACTCTTTGGTAAGCTCGTGCCAATCTTTCTCGCTGTTTAATTTCCATCTCACTTTGTATTTAGAATTAGGCTTTATAGACAAAAAAGAAAAATTACCAATTGAATTCATTTTAAAAACAGTATTATTTTCATTAATGACCTCAAGTTGATAGTCCGTATAATTAACCATATAACCTCCTTGTGTGTTTTGATAATACAATTGAAAATTAGGGGCTTGTCCATTGACGAACAAACCCCTTAAAAAATAATAATCTTGATTTATTAATTCATACTCTTTGTAACAACTTATTTGAGTTAAAACGATAAAAAAAAGAATGATTTTATATTTCATAGGCGAGTTTTTATTTTTGTTTTAATAAATATTTTAAATAACGAATCGAAAATAATTAAATTTATTGAGTCTTTATAATTTCCCAAAAATAAAATCCAAAAAATATTCAAAAAAACACCTAAACGCTTAAAAAAAATACTAATTATTAACACTTAAGTATTGTGAAAAAATCAATTTCTACTTCAAAACTTTCCCAACAATTCAATAAACTTTGTTTGACCTATTTCTTTTAAAATAGTCTAATATAAAAAAACTCCAAATAGCTGAACTTCCGGATAATAAACGCTCCAAATATCTATCTTTTTTGGAAAATTGAAACTTTAGAGAAATCCACTTTAAGAATCTCATTTGATAATCAATGAATGTATCACATCACTTATTCACCATTATACACCTCCTAAAAACACATTGAAATTTGTTTTATCAACAGCTTCTATGCCAGGTTGATAGGCTTCAACGAACGCATTTGGAAACTTAACTTTTTCAGCTCCCTTCCATTTAAATTCATAAGCATTTATCTTTAAATCTTTAATCTCAATCCAATCAATTTCTTGCTGTCCTTTGGTTCTCCAAAAATAATATTTACAATAAATGTTATGATACTCTAAATGTTTTATTCGTTCGGAAATCAAAAAATTTTCCCATAAAACACCTTTGTCGGGTCTAATATCTATTGGATTAAATGCGTTAATTATTGCATTTCTAATCCCATTGTCGTAAAAGTAAATCTTTTTGCTGTTTTTTATCTCATTTCGTAAGTTTTTACTAAAGCTATCTACTCTAAAAACTATATATGCTTTTTCTAGCAATTGGATATAACTGATGATGGTTTCTTTTGCAACGCCAAGTAAACTTGATAATTCATTATATGAAACTTCCGAACCTATTTGATATGCCAAAGCTTGAAGTAAACGTTCTAAAACATCTGGTTTTTTTATGTTTCCAAGTGCTAGAATATCCTTGTATAAATAACTTTCTGTTAAATTTTTTAAAAATTCTTTTTCTTGACCTGGGTTTATAATAATGTCTGGATACATGCCATAAATTAAACGATTATTCAAATTTTGAAGACTGTTTAAATAACCATATTGTGCCACCAACTCCCCCCAAGAAATAGGATATAAATGGTATTCTAGTTTTCTTCCAGTAAGTGTTTCATTCACTGCATTATTCAATTCTAGTGCTGATGAACCACTGAGAATAAGTTGCACATCCTTAAACTGATCGTGAATAATTTTTGCTGTTAAACCAATATGATTAATTCTTTGCGCTTCATCTATAAAAACAATTTTATGATTCCCAATGATTTGTTTAATCTCTGCAGTGTTATTATTTGATAAAATTTGTCTAACCTGAGAATCGTCACCATCTAAAAATAAGAATGATTCATAATGTTGAATGACATGATTGATTAACGTTGTTTTACCAACTTGCCTTGAGCCAATCACAATCAATGTTTTACCTTTGAATAACTGCTTTTCAAGTGTTTTTGATAATACTCTACTTAGTTCCATCATGTTAATATATTGATGCAAATATATGTCAAATCTCCAAATAATGCAACTTTTGGAGATTACACTCTCCAAATATCTATCTTTTTGGAGAATTAACTCTCCAAAAAGCTGAACTTTCGGAGAGTTAACTTGATGCTACCATTTAAAAAAAGAGCTAATAAAATGTGTAATGGGAATTAAAAACTTTAATTCAAATTTTTAAAATCATTTATATCTCGAGGTCTTGAAAAAGTTTGCTTTAATCATTTCAAATCATCAATTACTTATCTTTCTCTTATTTTAACAGGAAACACTGTTCTATCCATTTCATAACACTCCATGGATAGCAATGTTTTTTAATATTATCTTATTCAATAATCTTGTTTGGATAAGATGAAATCTACATATTATCCAAAAACTGGTTCAAACTCGCTTCATCTGGTATCAGTACCTTTCTGGCTTTAGCGCCTTCAAAAGGACCTACTATGCCGGCTTGTTCCAATTGATCTATCAATCGACCTGCTCTGTTATAACCTAACTTCAATTTTCTTTGGATTAACGAAGTACTGCCTTGTTGCGTTTGCACTATTAATCTGGCTGCCTCTTCAAACAAAGCATCACGGTCGTTCGGGTCAAAATCATCTCTTGCACCGCCATCTTCATCGCCCCTAAATTCTGGCAATATCATGGCACTGCTATACCCTCTTTGATTGCCAATATATTCTGTAATGCGTTCTACCTCAGGCGTGTCAACAAATGGACATTGCAAACGCAATAAATCATTGCCCGTACTAAACAACATGTCTCCCTTACCTATCAACTGATCGGCACCATTGCTGTCTAAAATTGTTCTTGAATCTATTTTGGACGTTACCCTAAAGGCTAATCTTGCAGGGAAATTGGCTTTGATAGTACCCGTAATAATATTTACAGACGGTCTTTGTGTTGCTAAGATAACGTGTATTCCCACTGCCCTAGCCAACTGAGCCAAACGCGCAATAGGCGTTTCTACCTCTCTGCCTGCGGTCATCATTAAATCGGCAACTTCGTCTATTACCACCACAATGTATGGCAAAAAACGGTGCCCTTCGGTAGGAAGTAATTTCCTTTCTTTGAACTTCGTATTGTATTCTATAATATTACGTTTACCTGCTGATTTTAACAAATCATAACGCTCATCCATTTCCATACAAAGCGAATTCAATGTATTGGTCACCAATTTGGTATCTGTGATAATGGCATCGCCATCTCCAGGCAATTTGGCTAAGAAATGTCTTTCAATTTTATTGTATAAAGTTAATTCTACTTTCTTTGGGTCGATTAACACAAACTTCAACTCTGAAGGATGTTTTTTGTACAACAGCGAACAAATAATGGTATTTAACCCAACGGATTTACCTTGCCCTGTGGCTCCTGCACACAATAAATGCGGCATTTTGGCTAAATCGGCAATGTATATTTCATTGGAGATTGTTTTTCCTAATATCACCGGCAACTCATAAGCACACTCTTGAAATTTCTTACTTGCTACCATGGATTTCATAGGAACCATTTCTGGTTTTTTATTAGGCACTTCTATCCCTATGGTTCCTTTTCCTGGAATAGGGGCAATAATACGAATACCTAAAGCTGCCAAACTCAAGGCAATGTCATCTTCTAAGTTTTTGATTCTCGAAATTTTTACGCCCGGTGCAGGAATTATTTCATACAATGTAACTGTTGGACCGATATTGGCCTTAATCTCAGAAATACCAATATTATAGTTTTTGAGTGTTTCTATGATTAAATTTTTACTGTGCTCAAGTTCCGTTCTGTCTATTTCTGTTTTGGCGACTTCATAGTCTTGTAGTAAATCTATGGTTGGCATTTGGTAACCTGCCAAATCTAAACGTGGGTCGTACTGAGAACCATCTCCAAATGAAGCTGTAATAGGAGCGACAGAATTTGAAGGGTCTAGCACAGGTTCGCTTACAGGTGGCACAATCACTAATTCTTCCTCTTGCGGTGCTTCTATTTTAAGTTCAAAATTCGGTTGAGTTTTCGAAATTGGTTTAGGGGTATTGTTTACATCAAAACTAACAACTTGAGGATTCAATATTTCCTCGAGTTCTATTTCCTCTTTTATTTCAGGCGTTTGACTAATGGTTATCAGTTCTATTCCTTCGTCCTCATCTTCAATTTCATTGGCAGTAACTGCGAATGGGTCAGGTTGATTTAAGAATTCATTTTTGATAGACTCTGCTTCCAATTCATGTTCAGAAAAAGGCACACCCGGTGTATTAGATTCCTTATCATCGATTAAACTACTTCTTTTAATTGATTTAAAATCTAGATTATATACAATAGTTGCAAACACAAAAGCATACAACATTAAAAACAAAACAACGCCTAATTTACCGAACAATGAGCTCAACCATGACACGCCATAATAACCAAATCCACCACCCATAAACAAGCTATGTTTGTAAAACAGGAAACCCATTAACATTGACACCCAAATAACGATGAAAAAGGAATATCTTAATGTTTTTAACAAAGGATACAATTGCCAATTGAATAGCATTTTGGTACCCAAAGTAAAAAAAGTTAATAGCCACACAAAAGAAGCAACACCAAACCATTTGTGAATAAACAAGTGGCTAAACCATGCGCCCAAATAACCCATCATATTGACAGCACCTTTGGGATTATTAGTTTTATACCACTGCCAACTGTTGGAGAGCAATAAATCTTGGTCGGTTTCGAATCCCCATAAATTGACTATATGAGAAATAAAAGACATGAACAGAAACAACGAAAAAAGTATAAAAAAAGCGCCAATTACTCGAGCGGTTTTTTCGTCTTTCAGCCATGAGAAATAGTTTCCTTTGACACGGCTTTTCTTAGCAGATTCCTCTGGCTGAAAATCGTCAGCAGCATTTCTAAATGTATTTTTGTTCTTAAATGCCATGGAAAGGGGTTAAAAGGCAAAATTAACCCAAGTAACTGAATTATGTCAGTTTGAATAACGAATGAAATCCACAGCAATTTAATACTGTTTACTTAAATGGATTTTTAGTGATTGACCATAAAATATTGGGTCTTCACTTGTTCACCTTTACTTATTTTTAGGCTGTATAATCCTGATTGATAAGTAGATGTAATTACTTCATTTTGCAACGCATTAAATTCTCCTTTTTCAACTAATTTACCTGTAAAATCATAAATTTCAAAATATGAATTAATCCATTGATTGCTAACATTCACATTCAATAATTGATGAACGGGATTAGGAAATAATTGCAAAGATTTGTCATTGTTGACATTAACGACAGAAACAAAAGCTTCAATGTTAAATTGCCAAGCATTTTTAGCAATTGCAGGCACATTGAAACCAAGCATGTCAACAAAAGTTCCATTGGGAATTTCGATATCCACCGTTGAACTTAACTTGAATTGCACACCCGGATTTATCTCAACTTGTGTTCCGTTAATCGTTACTGCGTTCGAATCTACATTCAATATTGAAACTATTTCATCATTTTCTTTTATGACAATGGTTCCAATTCCTTTGACTATAGGTTTATTTAAATTAATTGTAGGTTTGCTTGCAATCGAATTATTTATACTTAACTGTGCTGGATTTAAACTAACAACCTTTGTCAATTCCTCATCCAATAAATTTGTTTGCCATATCCCTCTTCCGTATGTAGCTGCCACTAATTTATTTTGGGTCATATTAACCTCAATATCTGCAACGACTACATTGGGCAAATTTCCATTTAAAGATTCCCAACTGTTACTTGAAGAATCCTTATAAAACACCCCTAAGTCAGTCCCAATATACATGGCTTCGTTTTTAGCACTCGACAATTGAATGCAATTGACACTGATATTGGGCAAATTACTCGAAATATTCTCTCTTTGAGAACCAACTGGCATGGAACTATTAAATTTAATCACCTTATTTCCAGCATTGTATGAAGAGAGGGTGTAATAAATAATATTATGATTACTTGGATGCACTTTAATCATGGTGATAGGTTGTGGGGACGACGTTACTATTCTAGTCCAAGAAGTTCCGCCATTATCGCTTTTCCAAATATTGTAGTAATCACCCACATAAATGTAGCGACTATCTCCTTTGGCAACAGCTAAGTTTCTGAGCAATGAATTATTGGTAACACCTGTAAAAATATCATCCCAAGTTTCGCCATAATCATGCGAAACATACACTCTTTTGTAGGCTGCAAATAATTTTGAAGGCTCATTTGGGTCTATTAAAAAAGGTGTAACCCAAGCACCTGAACCACCTTCGGGAATATTTTCAGAAATAGTAGTATAATTTCCAGACAGGAATCCGTCGTCGCTTCTGTATAATCTACCGTAAGCATAAGAAGAGTATATTATGTCTGAATTATTATAATCTATGGCACACTCCATACCATCACCACCTGTTGCTTCATACCATTCTTCGTCTCTAAACACTCTAGCTCCATTGTCTTGCGTTCCTCCTATTATCAAAGAAGAATCTGATTCGGTGTAACCAATTCTGTAAAATTGAGTTATGGCCATATTACCCGTTATATCGCTCCAAGAAGAACCCGCATTAGAAGACATGTAAATTCCTCCATCATTACACTCAAACAACAAAGAATTATCCAAAGGGTGGTACATTAAAAAATGTTTATCGGCATGCACTACTGTTACTCTATCTGGATTGAATGGTTCATAGCCTGTCCAAAAATTATTGAGAGTCCAATTACTTCCTCCATTGGTTGACTTCCAAGTATTTACACCACCCAAAAAAGCTAAATTTTCATTATTCGGCGCAATTGCATAAGCCAAGTCATACCAACCTTGACCGGTGGTTCCACTTCCATCATATTTATTTGAAAGCAAATTACTTGTATTAAATTTTACTGCTATTGTATTTCCACTATCAAGGGTTTCATAGAGGCCTTCCAGACCACCACCAGTTTTGTGGGCCACTAAGAAATGAACTTTGTTTGGATTGGCTGCTGTTGTAGCAATTTTTATTCTAGACCCATTGGCAATAGTTCTTATTGAGGTGTAATTTGTGCCACCATTCAAAGATCTATAAATTCGGGCATTCCCATTCAACTCAAATGAAGTGGCAAAAATAACATTCGGATTATTGGGTTTAAATTCAATGTCTATAAAATAGCCGTTTATAACCTTCGACCATGTTTTTCCGGCATTGAGGGTTCTGTATATTCCATCGGAGGCAGCGCAGTGTAGTATCCAAGGTTTTTTTGGATTAATAATCAACGTTCGTATAAGTAAAGTCTGACTAATTTGCCAATTTAAACCAGTAGTTTTCCAAGTATTACCTCCATCAGAAGACATTAACACGCCTATACTTTTACTATCTCCTCTTGCACCACCTGTCATTCCAGACAAACTACCTCTATCACCATCGCCTGTGGCAATGTACATAGTGTCGGGTTCAGTTGGGTGAATAGCGATACTACTTACCCCAAGCACAGGATTTTTATCCGAAGTGGTAGTCCAAGTGTTACCCATGTCATCTGTTTTCCATATTCCGCCACCGGGAGTTCCAACCCAAAAAGTAAATTTATCAGTTGGATGAAATGCCACACAATTGATTCTACCCAAACCGTTGTAACCACTTGGCGTTGTGAATGGACCAATACTTCTCCAGCTTTTGGAACTGTTTCTTTTGTTACTATTTTGGTCGAATTTATTCCATTCCAACCTGTCATGGTTAGGATTAGGGAATTGACCCGACTGACCTACCCTAGGTTCCCAAAACCATTCCCATCTTTTAAAAACGGTATAACCTGACCCTTTTTCCATAGGCCTTTGATTCCAATAGGTGTAAAATTTATTTTGAATTTCAAAAAAACTTGCGCTTGAATCGGCAGACTGAAGCCAAGATTGAGCTTGAGTGCTTGTAAAAACAAAAAAGGTAAAAATAAAAAGAGATTTATAAAACATGAATTATGGTAAATTAATAGATGGGATAAGTTTAAATTGTTTAACACAAACGAAGTGACGTTTGTTTTTATGAGTCACGCGGATTAATAAATCCTGACATGGTTGAGGGGGAGAAACTGAAACTATAGTTTGTTTAGGACTTGGGTCTGGATTAAAAGGAACTGTGATTATGAGATGGTATGTTTTATTTTTTTTAAGCACAAAAGCATTGTCACTTTTGGGGGCTTTAAATACAATGATAGCAGCTTGATTGTGAGCCCAAGCAGAGTCAATAGATTTAATTTTTTTACGAGATAGTTTTATAAACAAATCATATTGAATGGAACCACTTCCACCAAAAACACCAGCATTTTCAACTAGTTTGGTTGCTGAGTCTACTCTAAAAAAACTATTCTTATCATCAATATTTTGAGAATAAAGAGGTGAAAATCCACAAAAGAATAGCAAGAGAAGGAGTGATTTATTTCTCATTTTTCAAAAATAAAGAAAAAATACCAAATAACAGTTTCAGTCAACAAAAACCCAAGCCTAGTCTTCATCTATCTGACTGCCTGGCAATTGATTGCTTAAATGAAGTTCTTTTTTTAAGTAATATTTTACAAAATTACACCAATCACATTCCTCTTTACCACAACCATTTTCAAATTCATGGTTTTTGATTTTAAAATAGGTGTCTTTAATTTGATGTTCTACAATGGCGAGTTCATTAGGCAATACTTGAAATTTTTCTTTGTGAAACTTGCTTGAATTTCCTGTTACACTTGGTTCCACAAAATCCATTTCACCACCTATCATTTGTTTGTTGTAACGTTCATCGTGTTTTATCAAAATGGCATAAAACATCATTTGTCTCCAATAATCACCACCGAATTGGTCTTCGAACTTACTCTCTTCGGTTGCACCCTCTTTAGGTGGGTTGCATTTCTTTTTACCATTGTCATGCCTACCCGTTTTGAAATCAATAACATAGGCTTTAGCACCATCGGTTATTACACAATCTAATTTTCCTTTCAGTGGTATGCCATTAAAATTAACTGAATTTAAATTTTTCTCAACATCAAACGTATTGAGTGCAGACAATTCTGCTTGATAGTTATTATAATATCCCGTCAAAACATCTTGACCGTGAACCATCATCCTTTCGAATGATTTATCTGTAAAGCTGTCTCTATTTTGATGCATTGATTTAGCAAAACTACTTGTAAATAGTGATATTTCTGGCAATTCTGTTTGAGTAGCTTTAACTTTCAATAAATTCTCAAAAGCAGCGTGAACCGCAGTTCCAAAAGCAAGATTTTCGTTTTTGGCACTTGGCACTCTCAAAACATTATTAAAATAAAAAGTAATTGGACATTTTAAGTACGAATTGAGATGCGTTACCGAAAGCATGTAATTTTTAAGTATTTCATCAATGAAAGCATGGTCGATAAGGTCAAAATCAGGTGTTTCTTCAAAGCGGTAAAAAGCACTTTCAAAATCGAACAAATCTGTTTCATCGACATGAACATGTTTTTCTTGCAATTCAGCATTTTCAATTAATTCAGACACAAACTGCAATTTACTTACGTCTTTGTCACTAACTGTTTTGTTATAATATGAAATAGTGAGTTGTTTTTTTGCTCTTGTCATTCCCACAAAAAACAAACGCCTTAACTCTTCAATTTCCCTTTGATCGGCAACCGTTTCAACACGTGAACTTACATATTTTGAAATACCAAAATCGTGTTTATTTCCTCCTTTTTTAGACCAATCGGGCTCCGTACATTTAATCATAAAGACATATTCAAATTCGAGCCCTTTGCTCTTATGCAAAGTCATTAAATTAACACTGTCAGGCGCCGAGGTCATTTGTATGGCATCCAATGAAATATCAAAACGGTTGTATTCCGCTACCAATTGCACTAAATCATTGATAGATATTTGAGGTTTTTTGGCTGCTTGAGCTTTAACAAAATCAAAAAAGGTTCTCAATACTTGCAATTGCCATCTTTTATCGGGGGCATGCATTACATAACTCAAAACACCTCCTTTGGCAATAATTTTTTCAACCAATTGAGGAAGAGTCAAATTATTTGATTGTTTAATCCAATATTCCAAATCGGACACCAATCTGTTCAATTCGGCTTTAGATTCTTTTGAACTAACAGCATCAAATAAGGATGCACTCATTTGTGTTTTTTCTTCCAAATATTCACGCCATTTTTTCCTTGACTTGGATACTTCAACCGAAATTTTAGCAATATCTAGGGGATGAATATTGTAAAAATCATAATTCAGAATTTGGAATAACATGGATTCTCCTGAGAATGGTTTTTTATTTTCAGCCTCGATATACTGGAGGATAGTGAGTAATTTTTTAATTAAAAGCTCCTCCAATACATTTACTTTCTTAAATGAGTTGTACGGAATTTCATGAATATTAAAATAGGCGATTAAATCTTCTACATGTTTGTGATTCCTGTATAATACTGCTATGTCTTTGTATTTAACACCTTGTTGATGAAGGATTTTTATTTGATGACCAATTCCAACGACTTCTTGAAGGTTGTTTTGATACACTTCCAAACTAGGAGGTAATTTGGGGAAAGCACCATTTACCGAACCTTTTGCCAACAGAACCTTATCGACTCCAGGAATGCGTTCGGTATTGTAAGAAATCAACGCTTTGGAAGCATCTAATATCGACTGTGAGGAA
Source organism: Bacteroidia bacterium (assembly GCA_044373665.1). GTDB lineage: Bacteria > Bacteroidota > Bacteroidia > NS11-12g > UBA955 > JABMMZ01. The sequence continues at coordinate 6,067 of JBIPNH010000005.1, read as the reverse complement.
CGGTAATTATCTGTTAAAACTGTGGTATGAATATGGGTTTTATAAGTCTCTTCAAAATCAATAATATTGTTAATATTGGCACCCTGAAATCTATAAATAGATTGATCTTCGTCGCCTACAACAAACAGGTTGGGATTGTCGTCATACTTTGCCAATAAATTAATTAGTTCTAACTGTGAACCATTTGTGTCTTGAAATTCATCTACTAGGTAGTACAAAAACTGTTCTTGATAATTAAGCAAAAAAGAAGGGTCTTTTTTGAAAGCATTAATCACCCAAAGTATCATATCATCAAAATCATACCAACCTTTATCCTTCATTTTTTGAACAAATACGGCGTATAATTCAGCTGCTGCTTTTAGGCGTTCGTGTTTTTGATGTTCTTGATTATAACTGTCTTCTTTTAAGTCACCTGCTTTTTTGTCTTTGTAGGCTCTTTTATAATAAAAATCACCATTGTCGAGCATGTCTTGCAAATGCTTATCAGCTCTAGTTTTAATAAAATCGACCGAAAAATCTTCTTTTTTCATGATAGAAAAAAGCTTTTTTAAATCTTGTGCTTCTTGGTATACTTCTCCTTTTAATTTTTTGATAGGATGTTGAAAAGGCAACTCATCAATAACTTCGCTTATGACTTGTAAAATCTCCAAATCGGAAGCAGCTTGCACAGACTTGTATCCAAAATAATCGGTATTATCTAATATAATTTGATTACAAAGGGAGTGAAAAGTATGGATATTAACTTGGTAGGCGATAGGACCAATAAAACTCTCCAATCTACTCCGCATGGCTACAACCCCAGCATCAGTGAAGGTAACACACAATATTTGGTAGGGCGCTGTATCGGTTTCCTTTAATATATTGGCAATTCTAGCTGCTAATATTTGAGTTTTCCCCGTTCCTGGCCCTGCAATAACCATGGTAGGTCCATCAATATGGTTGACTGCGTCTTTTTGGTTTGAATTTAGTGATTGATAAATTTGTTCAAATTTTTCATCATAGGTAAGTTGAGTGTTTACTGACATTTTTAAGCGAGAATTCTTAAAAGCGAATATATTAAATTTTTATTTCCTTTTCAATCAAAAAATGCATTAATAAAAACGGAACGCAAAATAAAAAATAGGAAATATCAGCACCACTTTGAAAATAAGCACCTTGCAATCCAGAATGGATTAAATGGTAAACAAAATAAATGAAAATACTTATAAACAATGAATATCCCGACAGTAGTAAAAGACTTAATTGCTTATAAAAAAACAAACTCAATACTATTGAAATGAATATAAAAATGTAATTGTAAATGGAAGGCAACAAAAACCCTGATTGAACTTTGAAAGGGTTCATTACGAAAAACGATTCTTGGAAACCGATATAAAAAGGCAAGAATGTGAGGACAAATGCAAAAAGGGCTAATGCAGTCCAGCTTAATAGTTTGGGAAATGAAACTCTTTTACTAAGCAATACCATTATTCCCAAGGAAAGAAAAGGCATAACAAAAACCATTCGAGTTGATAAAATTATTCCTGTTAACAGGGCACTGAGATAAAAGGAATAATTATGTCGGGAAATACTTTTTTCACTGTAAAGGAGAACAATCATAACTAAAATCGAATTTAACAAGATGGTACTTCGCGACAAGAGTTCCCAATAAAAACCCATAAATGAAAACATAAATAGAATAAAAATCAGTTGTGAGGTGGTATTCTTAATCAATTCTTTGATTAAAATAAGTCCTATAACTACGGCAATAAGGGGCATCCAACCAATTTCATTTATCAAATAAAACGGCAAAGCGATTACAAAATAAATAGGCATTGGTCCGGGTGGATTATTCATGTGCGACTTTGCGAAGTAGGGATAATCGCCATTAAAATAAGCCTCCCAAAAAGAATAAATAACGCTCCATCTGTCAACATTCAAACTTGAAATGTGTATTTTACTAAAAACAAACAAAGCGCCTATTACTGACAGAAGTAACAACAAATACATAATTATTTTTTGTTGCTTAACAGAGAATTTATTGTAAAACGGGAAATACAAAAGGCCACATTGTATTAGTAACACTAAAATAGTAATGACAGGAAATAAAGAGGTAAAACGTTCAAAATATTTAATACAAAACAGTGCATTTATAAACAATAAAGCACTTGTTATCAAAACCTTATTCACTGTTTCTTTGTTGTAATGGAGCATAAAGAATTAAAAAATTATCGAAATATACATTCTTTTTATCCGAATGTATGCAAAATATTCTCTTAATATCAATAAATTTGACAAAAAATAAATAACATTGGAACAAAATACACACTTTATAAATTATTTAATCCCAATCCGAAAGTTTTTTAAACTTTTAAAACCGAGCTCCAAGGATGTTTATTTGATGTATGGTTACGCAATATTTTCAGGAATCATCGCTTTATCATTACCCCTAGGAATTCAATCCATCATAGGATTTATTATGGGAGCGCAAATGTCGTTTTCACTATACTTGTTGATTTCATTGGTATTGTTGGGTCTATTATTTTCCGGATTTCTGCAAATTATGCAGATGTGGATATCGGAAAGTATTCAAGAAAGGATTTTTGCAACTACTGCTTTTGAGTTTGCACACAAAATACCACGATTTAAGAATGAATCTCTGAATAATGTGTATTTACCTGAGTTGGTGAATCGTTTTTTTGATGCTACTAATATACAAAAGGGATTAAATAAAATCTTAATAGATTTCACTTCTGCTATTTTTCAGGTTCTATTTGGGTTGTTGTTACTTTCATTTTACCATCCTTTCTTTGTTTTCTTTGGTTTATTTTTAATATTCTTATTGTTTATTTTACTCCGTTTTACTTTACCAAGAGGTATAGCCTCTAGTTTAAAGGAATCTAAAATGAAGTATAAGGTTGTGTTTTGGTTGGAAGAAGTAGCAAGAAATCAAAAGATTTTCAAATTGAATAATCACAAAGATTTCTCTTTACACAAAACCGACAAACTGGTTTCACATTGGTTGAAAGAGAGAAAAGGACACTTCAAAATATTAATACAACAATATTGGTTTTTGGTAGGGTTTAAGTTATTAGTTACTTCAGGCTTATTAATAATTGGTACTAACTTAATATTTGCAGAACAAATTAATATTGGTCAATTCGTAGCGTCGGAAATTATTATTATTTTAGTAATTAGTTCTGTAGAAAAATTAATTACAAGTTTAGAAGCCATTTATGATGTGGCAACTAGTGCTGAAAAACTAGATGAAGTATTGTCAATTCCTATAGATGAACAAGGGGTTTATAAATTAGAAACACAGGACAATAAAATCGAAATTGAAATTAGTAATTTATCAGTCAATTCAATGATTTACGACGCTAAAATACTAAAAGACATTAACTTAACTATCAAACCGGGAGAAAAAGTTTGTTTAGTAGGCAAAGGAGGTTCAGGAAAATCCACTTTATCTAATTTACTATCGGGTATCAATCAGAACTACGAAGGAAATATTTTATTCAATAAAATATCGCTCAAGAACATCAATTTAGAAGATTTATACACCTATATCTCAGGGGATTTTGGCAATCAAAGTATATTCAATGGCAGTTTGTATGAAAACTTAACTTTGGGCCGAAATGATATAGACATGAATCAGATTATCAAAGCGATAGAAGACACTAATTTAACTGGATTTATTGGTAGTCTTCCAAACGGATTGAACACGGTATTGTATCCTAACGATGAATTACTCTCAAATTCCATTGTTAAAAAAATAGAAATTGCCCGAAACTTAATATTGAAGCCAGCAATTTTAGTAGTTGAAGATTTTATAGGCACCATGGGCCGTGAGGACGAAATAAGAATATGCAAACTTCTAACTTCAAAAGAAGCTAAATGGACATTGATTATTGTAAGTAACAGCAGTATACTTGCCTCTATGTGCGACAGAATTGTTTACCTTGAAAAAGGAGAAATAAAAATTAACGACCATTTCGAAAATCTCAAAAATAGAATTGAAATAACAGAAACACTTAATTAAGATAAATGGAAGATATATTATCAAATAGCCTTTGCGAACGATTAATAACGGTTCCAAAAACTGCCAGAAAATTAAAAAAATACATAATTGGCACTTTTGTTTTTATTGTCGTTTTAATGTTTTTCCCTTGGACACAAAACATTAGTTCAGAAGGAAAAGTAACCACATTAACTCCCTATGATAGACCTCAAGGCATTCAAAGCATCATTGATGGTCGTATTGAAAAATGGTATGTGAGAGAAGGTGACTTGGTAGAAGAAGGTGATACCATCATCTTTATTTCTGAGATAAAAGACCAATATTTTGACCCCAAATTACTAAACAGAACCAAAGAACAAATTGTAGCCAAAGAAGGTGCTATAGGTTCCTATGAGAGTAAAGTAAAATTTCTAGAATCACAGGTTGGAGCAGAAAAACAAAACCTAATGAATAAACTTTCGCAAGCCAAAGTTAAAGTAAGGCAAAGTCGAGATAAAGTAAGACAAGACAGCGCAGAACTTAAAGCCGCTATTGTGAATTATAAAATCTCAAAGGAACAATTAGAACGTGGTGAAAAACTTTACAAAGAAGGCAACATTAGTTTAGTTGCATTAGAGCAAAGAAGAAACAAAGAACAAGAAGCCGCTTCAAAAGAAATTGTAGCTTCCCAAAAACTTTCAATAAGTTTAAGTGAAAACATTAACGCAATTACTGAACTAAACACTATTGAATCTGAATTTTTGAGTAAAATTTATAAAATAGAATCTGAAATAGAAAGTACCAATTCTGATATGTTTAAAGCCGACGAGGAACTTTCCAAACTAAACAATCAATACAGCAATTACGCTATAAGAAATGGTAATTACTTTTTATTATCCCCAAGAAAAGGACAGATAGTAAAAATCAGAAAATCGGGTATTGGAGAAACCATCAAACAAGGAGAAGAAGTAGCTTCTATTACCTCTAGTGAGCCAAATTTAGCGGTAGAATTATATGTAAAACCAATGGACTTGCCTTTAATAAAGAAAGGAAATCAGTTTAGAATACTGTTTGATGGATGGCCAACAATAGTTTTTTCAGGATGGCCCGGTGCTAGTTATGGCACATTTGGTGGTGTTGTTGCAGTTATTGACAGTGATATAAGTGAAAATGGGAAATACCGTGTTTTAGTTTCTCCTGACCCTAATGAACATCCTTGGCCAAAACAAATACAATTAGGGGGAGGTGCTAGAGGTATAGGCTTGTTGAAAAATGTTAGAGTTGCTTACGAAATTTGGCGTAACTTAAGTGGATTCCCTCCTGATTTTTATTATTCTACAAAAAACCAGAAAAAGAATGAGAAGTAAGATTTTAGTACTCGTTATTTTACTTTTTTGTCAATACAGCACTTATGCTGATTCCACTTTTGTGTTTTCACTAAAAGAATTTGTTGGAGTTGTTGTTAAGTTTCACCCAATAGCAAAACAAGCTGAGATATTAAAACAACAAGCTCGGGCTAACTTACTAAGCGCCAGAGGGCAATTTGACCCTACAATTAGGGGTTCGTTCGACCAAAAAACATTTGACAATAAAAACTACTGGCAGCAGTTATTAACAGAGGTTAGTATTCCTACATGGTATGGCTTAAAACCTAAAATTGGTTTCGAATTTAATGAGGGATTAAGAGAAAGTGACAATTCATTTAAGTACATTGGAAGTGATCGTGTAAACCTTCCCAATGGTTTATTATATACAGGCGTAAAGGCAAGTATAGGTTCGGGATTATTAATTGATGAACGAAGAACATTTTTAAAACAAGCCAAATCGATGCTTGAGCAAAGCGAGTTTGACAGACAAAACAGTGTCAATGACTTATTGTTTTATGCCCACGATGTTTACAACGAATGGTCTCTATCGTTTACCAAAGTTACACTTTTAAAAGAAGCCGTGAATATTGGCAGAGAGAGAATAGCAGGCTTGAAAAAATCTGTTGAATATGGAGATCTTGCTGGGATAGACACTGTGGAAGCATTATCACAACTGCAAAGTTTTGAAATGTTATTGGCAGAAGAAATCATTCAATTAAAC
>JBIPNH010000154.1:0-4736 GCA_044373665.1 Bacteroidia bacterium | reverse complement strand
GCTCTGCCATTTCTCCGTATATCTTATCAGCCGCTCCCGATGCCTCGGGACAACCGCTCTGCCATTTCTCCGTATATCTTATCAGCCGCTCCCGATGCCTCGGGACAACCGCTCTGCCATTTCTCCGTATATCTTATCAGCCGCTCCCGATGCTTCGGGACAACCGCTCTGCCATTTCTCCGTATATCTTATGTTACTTATTTCTAATAACACCTTTCCTATCTCTTTATGACTGCCGCTCCCGATGCTTCGGGACAACCGCTCTGCCATTTCTCCGTATATCTTATCAGCCGCTCCCGATGCCTCGGGACAACCGCTCTGCCATTTCTCCGTTTATCTTATCATTTACTTTATAAAAGTTATCTGATATTTTTTCTAACAACACTGGTTGATAATCGTTATTAGATTTTATTAAGAACTTATTTCCAATTATTTACTTTATAATTAATATATCGATTTTTAATTGGGATTGCAAAAATAAACTAATTTATCCAAAAACAAAATAAAATTTATCTGAATTTAAGAGATAAAACGATTTTTCAATTTCCTTTCCTCTTGCTGTATTTTCACAACACTTGTAATACTCTTGTTAAGTTCAAACCCAACCAGAATGCACAATGAATTAAAATAAATAATTAACATTAATACTATTACCGCACCAATACTGCCGTACAACTTATTATAACTATTAAAATCTTCGACATAAGAAGAGAACAAATAAGTAGATAATAAAGATAATATAGTTGCTACAATAGCCCCCGGTGAATAAAATCGCCACTTTATTTTAGAGGATGTCCCGTAATAGTAAAGGGTGCTCATTATAAAAAACACCAAGGCGCTTAAGGTTGCCAATTGTATCAATTCAACCACAAACAACACCACTGATTTATTAATAATTTTCTCTTTGATAATGAATGATGACAATAAATTACCTGTTATTAATACAATAAGCGATGACACAATTAAAAGGGTTATCAATATTGTTAAAAATATAGATTTTGCTCTTTTTTGAAAAAAGTTAATCTTCTTTTTTTCTGAATCATTAAAATTACTGTCAAACGCCAACATCATTGAAAAAACGCCATTACTTGCAAAATACAACGCAGACAAGAAACCCAATGATAGCAATCCTGAACGCTGTGTTTGCACAATATCTCTAACGGTAGATCGCACTACTTTATAAGCACCACTAGGTAATACAAAGTCCATTTGATTTAAAATGATTTTTTGCAAATTCAAGCCTGGTATATAGGCAATCAGTGTAAACAAAAAGATAAGTGAAGGAAATATTGCTAAAAAGAAATTCCATGACAATGAACCTGCGTAAAGATTGAACTTTGGACTTATTATCCCTTTAACAAAAAATCGCAATACGGAATAAAGTGAAGCTCCTTGAAAACCTGGAGGAATAATACCATCCAAATAATTAATTGTGGCTACTACAGGGCGTGATTGCGATATTAATTTAGCTAATTTCATCCTTTAAATCTACTAAAACCTTAACACAAAGTGTTCTTTCTCTTGTTCTTTCCTAAAAAAAACGATCCCCATTGAATACAAATCTATTGTAACATTTACCTTGGGATGATTTTTAATTTTTTCCCATGCCAATGTCATTTCATCACTCCAGCGAATATCGTCAAACACAAAAATACTCGAATTATGTGCTTTTTTCAAGCACATTTCAAAATAGTTTAATGTGGGTTCTAATGCATGGTGTCCGTCAAAAAAAGCATAATCTAACATTGGTAATTCAGCTAACAACTTGGGCAATTCTGTTTGAAAATCGCCTTCTATAAACTGTATATTTTCCAACTGAGCTTGTTCTGCATTAAATTTTGCAACTTTAACACTGTCTTCATTTCCTTCTATCGTATAAAGAACTCCATTTGCAATTCCTGAGGCTTGATAAAGCGATGATATTCCTAACGAAGTCCCTAACTCTAAGGCAAATTGCGGTTGGTAGTAATGGCAAATGCGCTCCAATAATTCGGCGTACTTTGCCGACTTAGACGTTCGCTCACAAACTACACTTACTTTCTGCATCACCTCTGCACTTTGTGGTCTAGCGCCCAAAGGTTTCATCCTTATTTGCGCTGTACTTTTTAACATTTTCGAACGCAATAGTTCAATAGAATGATAGTGAGGCTTTTGCTTCCTAACATTTAGCACATTCACTATAAAATCAAACACAAATGGCGAATGAATATCGTATTTGGTTTGTGATGTAAAAAAATAAAGCAGGTAGTTGACAATATAATTAACTTGATTTAACATAAATAAACCTAAGGTTAACTACTTTCTATTGTCTGCACTTTTCAAAGCTCTTAAAACTTTTAAATCAGCTTGTAATTTTTCTATTTGTGAATTTGCAGTGTTTATTTTTTGCTCAATTTGCAATTTAAACTCATCTGCTTTTTTAGATTTCGCAAAAAATCCGATGTTATTATTAAGCGTTTCTACATTTTCTTTAAGCAAACGTATTTTGTCCAACAACTGTCTTTCTTCATGTTTCAACTTATCGGCACCATTTGGTGAACTTGCCAATAATTCAAAATGTTCTTTAACTCGCAATTGTTTGTTCTCTTCACTTGCTTGTTTGAACTTTTTGTAGAGTGCGTCAACAGCTTTGCTGTAGTTTTGCGCTAAATCTTGCTTAACTTTAATAGGCACATACCCTATTTGATTCCATTGTAATTGAAACTTTCTTAACTCTTCAAACACATAACTCACCTCTTCTGATTCCAACAAATTTTGTATAGATAAAATGATGGTCTCTTTTTCAGTTTGATTGTTTTTTTCATCTACATTTTTGTGTTTGTAGAATTCATTGCGTTGATTAAAAAACTTATCGCAAGCAGTTCTGAAACGCAACCAAATTTTTTCGTTCATGTTTTCAGAAACTGGCCCTATAGATTTCCATTTTTCTTGCAGGGAAATCAATTCTTTAGCACCACTGTCAAACTGTGTAGACTCGGCTATTTTCTCAGCCTTTTCACACAATTCTATTTTCATTTTTAAGTTTACATCTTTTCCTTTATTTAATTGGTCAAAATAAACTTTTCTATTGTGGTTGAATACATTTTGTGCTTCTCTGAAACGTTTCCAAATTTGATCATTTACACTTTCGGGAACAGGTCCAATGGTTTTCCACTCATTAAATATAACAGCAATTTCATCTGCTTTCTCTTTCCATAATTTAATAGATTCAATAGGCACTTGATTGATGGTTTCAACTTTTTCACAAAGCAATTTTTTCAACTCATAATTCTGATTTCTTTTTGCTTTGATAGAATCTAATTGGTCTCTTTTTATTTTCAACACCTCGTCTGAAGCTTCTTTGAAACGTTTCCATATATCTTCAGACATTTCTTTGGATGGAACAGGACCCGTATTTCTAAATTCTTCGTGGTATTTATTTAAAAGAATATGTGTTTTCTTAATTGATTTTTCTTCCTTGAGTATATCAACTCTTTTCAATAACTCAATTTTAAATTCCAGATTTTTTTGTCTGTCTTTTTCTTTAAGTTCATTGTTAATAGAATGATTGTCATAAAACTTGTCCAAATAAAAACGGTAATTGTCCCACAATTCTTGCATGTGTTGACGGGGAATCGTTCTGATTTGACGCCATTTTTTTTGAATTTCCAAAACCTCTGAAAATACTGTTTCAGTTTCATCTTTGGTTGATAATTCTTTCAACTCTTCGATTAACTTACGTTTGGCTTTTAAATTTTTTTGTTTTTCTTCCTCAGCCAATCTTTTCTCCTCAGCTCTTTTCTCTAAAAAGGAGGCATAAACTTTGTAAAATTTATCTTTCTTTTCGTCGTAAGGTGGCTTAAATTCACGAACATCATTCCCTGCATCTGCCCATTCTTTAATCAATACAGTCCTGTCCACTTTTACTAAATCATCAAATAATAGTCTAATTTTTTTGAAAGTGTCGTGCGCTTCCTTAATATTGGCAGCAAAAACTAATTCCTCCGCCTTTTTGATAAAATCATCTTTTGAAAAAGTAGAATAATCCGTGGTATCCTTACGTTCTTCTTCAATATCTAACTCATCATCATGCTCATCAGAATCTCCTTTTTTCTCCAAATCAATTAAGGTAGATTCAATCGCTTTTTCGTCTGGCGTTAAATTGTTTTTTGATTCATATAATGAATCATCATCTCTAGTAGGGTTCATGGGGCAATAAAAAAATGTGTATGTAAGTGAATGTATATTGGAAAATAAATTGAATAATTATTTCATACTTGAATGTCTATAGTAATCGGTATATAGGTTGAAAACTCACTAATTTTTAAAATTGATAGGAATGCAAAATTAAACGATTTTTATTAAAACAGAAATTAATTTAACTTTTTTTTTAATCATTAAATGGCTACAACTTATTTAGGTTTATCAACAGTTCGTACAACTCAAATCGGCTACTTTTTTTATTATTAGTCAATACGACTAAACAAATATCTTTTTCTATGTTGGTCCAGAAAAAAGTCCAAAACCCCTTCCACCAACCATTGTGATACACCCATTTTTCACCATCTATGTATTTAATACGAAATCCTAATCCATACGAGCCTCCATAGACATTAGGTGTATAGGTTTCTCGAAAAGCAATATCCTGAAGTGACTTATCCAACAATCGCCCCTCTTTTAAAGCATCGTAAAACATAAACATATCCTCTACGCAACTGAAAAAACTTTTGTCACCCAATATACCATTCAAATAATAA
>JBIPNH010000153.1:0-4786 GCA_044373665.1 Bacteroidia bacterium | reverse complement strand
CGCCCTATTTCAATATTCACCAAATCACTGATTCCATAGGTAAAACTCATTCTTTGGTATGCTTGGTCTAAACCAAACAAGTCGTAAGCACCAGAATTAATAGCCCCGAAACGGTGACTGATTCTGAAATCTAAGTTTTGTTTCCCCATCATTTCAATGCTTTGAGAATTAATGATTCTGTTGCCTTTGAAAGTACTGTTAACATAATCCGGTTGGTCAAACTCTAAAATATCAATATCCGTTAGCATAGAGGAGGTATCGCCAACTAAACCTGGAGTTGTAGAAACCGATTTAAGCGTGGCAGTATCAATTTGCGACCACACAGAAATTGCGCTAATAAACAATACTGCGAAAAGAGTGAACTTAAATTTCATTTTACTTTTTTGGTTCGTAATTTAACTGAATAAAAACATCCAATTCATCCGCTATTTTACCAACGACAGGTGCAGGAATCTTAAAATTATAATCCGCTGGTTTTACTTTTATTTTTGAAGTTGCTGATATTTTTCCATCTTTTACAACAATGGTCGATTGGTCGCTTATTGTTTTAGTAACGTTTTTAATGGTTAATTGTCCTGTAAAATTAGCAGTATATGTCCCATTTTTAGTAAAATCAATTTGTTTGATATTGGAAATAGACCCTGCAAATGAAGCTTTGGGATACAAGTCACTTTCTGCATAAGACTCATTGAAATGGTCTTGCATAATTTTATTAGGGAAATCGAATGCTTTCATCAAAAGAGTAAAAGACAGCGCTCCAGTTGAGGTATTTAAAACACTCAATACTTTTCTGTTTTCGGCTTTAATATCCTCTAATTTGGTTTTTGACTCAAACTTAACAGTGCCAGTTTTTGTAAAATAGGTTTGCGCTTGTATTGAAAAATTCAAAGCAATGCTTAAAATGAGTAAGGATACAATTTTTAGTTTCATCATGGTTATTTTATATCAATAATTTTGCCAACTTTACATTTGTTCATTTGAACATCCATCAAGAAGCCATTGCAAGTGCCATAAATTTCTATTTGCTTGGGTTGACTGATAATTGGCAACAATTTTTCATTCTCAGACACATTCATTTCACAAATCACATTTCCCATTTCATTGTTTGTGTTCAGATACAAAGTGTAACGTTCCTCATTAAGTTCAATTTTTGTAACTATACCATCCACTTTTAAGGTTTTATCTGCATATTTTTTGGTAGCAGCGACTTCATCTTTTTCAAAATCAGCATACAATTGAACAGATGAAACGGCAATATAATCATCCGACTTCAAAGGGTCAGGATGCTTAGAGGCTGTTTTGTAATAGTATGCCGAAGCACCTCCTATTATAACAAGCAAAACGAGTATGAGTATTTTTTTCATTGATATTTAATTAGTTGTTAAGTGCACCGCTGCTAATCCAAGATTCAATTTTACTGATTTGACAATTGCTGAGTTTAGAACCTCCTTTTGGCATTGCACTGTAGCCTGATTGGTGTTTAATTACCCCAATTAGCGAACCATTATTGGCAGAAAGTATTACTTCATCGTATGTTTCATAGGCATAACCACCAGCTTTTGTATCTGTGGAATGGCAACCGGCAAATGCACATGAATTGGATAGAATTGGTTTAATGTCAGCAGAAAAACTCATGTTTGTTGTTACGCAATCTCCATTATCGGGAAACATAACATCAGCGCTGTCTTTTTTACATGAATAGAAAAACAAAAGAGATAAAAGGCTAAGTAAAGAAAATGTTACAATATTACTTTTCATATATATAATACAATAATAGTCACAAATTTGTTTATTCATGACCATTAAATTGTAAAATAATTGTAATATTTAAAAAACGTTAAATCGTTGATTAGATTTCTCTGTTTACATCCCATTGCTCCAAATAGTCAGCAACACGACGAACAAAAGAACCTCCTAAGGCACCATCAACCACACGGTGGTCATAGCTATGACTTAAGAACATCATGTGTCTTATAGCGATAACATCACCGTATTCAGTTTCTATTACTGCAGGTTTTTTCTTAATGGTACCTATCGCTAAAATAGCCACTTGAGGTTGGTTAATAATAGGCGTTCCCATTACGTTTCCAAACGTTCCTACATTGGTTATGGTATATGTACCACCTTGAATGTCATCTGGTGCTAACTTGTTTTCACGCGCTCTTTTAGCCAAATCATTTACATCTTTAACCAAACCTAATAAATTTTTGGTATCTGCATTTTTAATAACTGGGACAATTAAATTTCCTGAAGGCAATGCCGCAGCCATACCAATATTAATATTTTTTCTTTTAATGATATTTTGACCATCTAAAGAAATGTTAATCATTGGGAAATCTTTGATTGCTTTAACAACTGCTTCGATGAATATAGGCGTAAATGTAATTTTTTCACCTTCTTTTTTCTCAAACTTAGATTTAATTTTCTCTCTCCACATTACCATATTGGTAACATCGACTTCAACAAATGAGGTCACGTGCGGACTCGTTGCTTTACTCATTACCATGTGGTCAGCAATTAATTTACGCATTCTATCCATTTCTATAATCTCATCCCCTGCCATCATGGTTACTTTAGAAGCCGTTGGTTTAGCAACTTCAGTTTTTAGCGTTTCAGAAACTGTTGAAACAACAGGAGTAGCCGATTGAGTCGTTGAAGTTTGAACCGCAGCAGAGCGTCCACCTTCTATGTATTTAATGATATCACCTTTGGTTAAGCGGTTGTCTTTACCACTTCCGGGAATGTTTTCCAACTCAGCCATACCAATTCCTTCAGTTTTGGCAATGTTTAACACCAATGGAGAATAGAATCTAGAACCATTATTAGAGATAGATTGAACCGCAACTGTTGATGCTGCGTTTTGAACCATTTGTTCTACTTGTTTTACAGCCTCTTGAACCACTTCTTTGGGCGCTTGAGCCACAGGAGCAACTGATTGACTTGCATCAGAACTGATAACAGCAATGGCAGCACCTACAGGCACTACATCACCTTCATTCCAAAGTTTTTTAACTAATATTCCTTCATTTGTAGAAGGTACTTCTGAATCCACTTTATCTGTGGCTATTTCAACGACAGGTTCATCTAATTTAATGGTATCTCCTTCATTTTTTAACCACTTTGTTATAGTCGCTTCAGCAATACTTTCGCCCATCTTAGGCATTATCAGTTCAAATTGAGCCATATTTATTATGTAAACCGCAAAAATATGTATTATTTTAGTGTCAAAAAAATGCTAATTTACATTTTATCAATTCAAGCAAAGTTTTTCACAGAAAAATCGCCAAATTTAAGAATCGAAATCATAATTAAATACGCTAACTCTATTATAAACAAGGTCATGTAACCATTATTTTTTATACTCAATTTTAAGAACAACAAGTGATTATGAATATTTTGGGAATAACTTTTTTAAAATGCCAAATTCTGAAACAAATTACTTTATTTTTTTGTTAGATTTGCACCACAATTTAAAAACCTCTATTTTAATGAAATTATTTACAGGTCAAACTGACCAATTTGCTAACAGACACAACGGTATTGTTGCGCAAGAAGATTTAGAAAAAATGCTTAAAACCATTGGTACATCTTCTGTTGATGAATTAATAAACAAGACGGTTCCATCGGTTATACGCATGCAAAACTCCCTAAAAGTGAGTGAAGCCGTAAGCGAGCAAGACTTATTAAAAAACCTTAAAAAAATTGCTTCTAAAAATAAAAGTTACAAGTCTTTTATCGGAATGGGCTACTACAATTGTTACACGCCTGGGGTGATTTTGCGTAATATCATGGAAAATCCAGGATGGTACACGCAATATACGCCATACCAAGCCGAAATTGCACAAGGAAGACTTGAAGCCTTGTTGAATTATCAAACCATGATTATTGACTTAACTGGCTTACCTATCGCCAATGCAAGTTTGCTTGACGAAGGAACTGCTGCAGCGGAAGCCATGGCCATGCTAAGAAGCGTTCATAAAAGCGACCATGCTACCAAATTCTTTGTTGACAACAACGTGTTCCCTCAAACATACGATATTCTATTAACTAGGTCTGAACCAATGGGAATAGAATTGGTAAAAGGTGACTACAAAACCATTCAACTTGACGAGAATTTCTTTGGTGCTTACATTCAATATCCAAACAATGAAGGTCAAATTGAAGATTATACTGAGTTTGCTGCCAAATTGAAACAATTGGGTATTAAATTATGTGTTGGTACTGATTTAATGGCATTGACTCTATTAACCCCTCCAGGTGAATGGGGTGCAGATTGTGTCATTGGAACCTCACAAAGATTTGGTGTACCTCTTGGATTTGGTGGACCACATGCAGGTTTTTTTGCAACCAAAGATGAATACAAAAGACAAATTCCAGGTAGAATCATTGGTGTAAGTGTGGACAGACATGGTAACAGAGCACTTCGTATGGCTTTACAAACCAGAGAACAACACATTCGTAGACAAAATGCAACTTCTAATATTTGTACAGCTCAAGTGCTATTGTCTATTATGGCAGGTATGTTTGGAACTTACCACGGACCAGATGGATTGAAACGTATCTCTTCTAAAATACATGGTTTAACCAAAACATTGGAACAAGCCATTACTCATTTAGGATTTAAACAATTAAACTCTAACTACTTTGATACTTTGTTAATTGACAGCAATGGACATACCGAAGCTATCAAAACATTGGCATTACAACATGAAATCAATTTCAGATATTTTGAAAATGGTCATATTGGTATTTCGTTAGACGAAACCAGTGATTTGAATGATATTGC
>JBIPNH010000047.1:0-16729 GCA_044373665.1 Bacteroidia bacterium | reverse complement strand
GGTATTGCCCTAGGTTTTGACAGACTGTGTAGTTTGTTTGGAGGTGCCGATAGTATCAGAGATTTTATTGCATTCCCTAAAAATAATCAAGGGCGTGATATGATGATTGATGCGCCTTCTACCATTCACAGTCAACAGCTTAATGAATTAGGAATTAATTTGCTAAACGATTAACTAGCCATTAATTCTCCCCAAATTGCTCTACTCTTGAGTTCCAAAAATTCATTGATGTGGACTTTGTAATACCTTTCTAAATCATCTATTACTTCTGTTCTTAGTTTGGAATCTATAGGAAGTAAGTCTTTTTCGTCTTTCAATAATAAGTAAATAGCTGCTGAGGAAGATTCTAAAGCACTGTTTTTTAATGACAACAAATTGGTTCTATAAATTCCTTCATTCAAGTCGAGCAATGAATGGCTTTGATAGGAGTCAACATTGGGCGCACACCCATGGAAATATAATAAATTTACCATAGTACTAGGCAATGCCCAATAGTGTAAAGGGTTATTAATGCTTGGTAAAAGAGATTGTTGCAAGTATTTAAAAAGCGGAATATTGATTTCGTTTTCTTTTAAACTCTGTTGAAGGAGTTCGCAAATTACATGGTAAAAAGCTTGATTTTGATAGTGTGTTAAATTGAATATAAATGGGCAAGAAGCCTCGCTTAAACTTTGTAAATTTTTGGTCTTGTTGTAGTTAAAACTTATTTCAAGTAATTGAAGTGGTTGCAAATAAGCCGATTTAATTTTCCCTTTTCCTTTGCCATTAAACACCGCAGGAATATGAAAACCAATTAAACCAAATTCTTGGGTATAAATATGACAAATGGCGGAAGATTCACCATATTTAATAACCTTAATAACAATACCTAGTGTTTTATTGAGCACTTTATTTGATAAATAATAGTTTTCCTACTTCAGTTTCTTCGCCATCGTTGCTCATAGCGAATACGAGATACACGCCTGTAGATGGTCTCTCTCCTGAAAAGGTTTTACAGTTCCACGTTGCCATTCCTCCATTCGAGAATGTTTGATAAACCAATTGACCGTTGATGTCAGTGATTTTGATTAATGTATTGTCTGTAAGTCCAGTAATAGCAACGTCTCCTGCAAAATCAGGTCGCACTGGATTGGGGTAAATCACTAGTTTTTCAATTGATTTAGCAGCCGCATTGGCATCTGCTCTGAAAGATATTAAGCCTTTGTCTGTCCCAAAAAATACTTCTCCTGTTGTTTCATTAATTCCAATATTTAAAACATTGTTTGACATTAATGGGGAGTTTTCTTTGGTAAAATGATGGAGTAATGTGGTGCCATCTGAGTCGTATAGCCAAGCACCTTTGTCTGTTCCAAACCATCTTCTGTCTCCACCATCTATAAAAATGGTATTAATTTTTTCGGTTTCCAAAACGTATCCACCCAAATTAGTGCCTTGTTCTACCGATACTATTATCCTTTCTGCATCATAATTACCGCCAGTTTGAATGGCATTGGGATTTCTTATTCTTACAAAACCTTGGTCGGTCCCTATCAACAATTCTCCATTTTTGGCAAAAGCAATGTCATTGACATTGTTGCTAGGTAGGTTGCCGGTTCCGCTATTTGCATTCACTCTACCAATAACATCATCTGTGGTTATAACAGTCCCTTTGTCATTAAAAAACAATAAACCACCACTTTGAACAATAATCCATTTGTTGTTTCTGCTGTCTATCGCAATTTTGGTCGTGTTGTTAACGGGTAATTTATAGGAGGTCCAGTTGCCTTTGTTATTGAGTTGATGTAAACTGCTGTCAACATCAAAATTACTGACCCATAAATTGTTTGATTTGTCTAAAGCTAATCCGCTAATGATATTGAATAAACCGCCACGTTTTCTTAATGGAGAATTGGTTTCATCGTATCGTTTTACGGCTTGTCCATTGTTAATTTGTAAGATACCTGTGCCATGACTTCCCAAATACAAACGACCAGTGTTTTTTTGATAAGCACACAAGGTAAAATCATACATAGGTTGTATCAATGGGTTGTTTGGGTCGGAATAAGTCCAAGTGAAATTGTCGAATAGATAGTACCCGTTTTTATTAAAATTGGGCGCATAATTGGTTTCTTTAAAAGTGCCACCCATTACATAGAACTTATCAAAAGCATTGATCATTTGATAGGCATTGATGGCCTTAGGTCCATTAGGGAAAAAATTGATTTCTCCATTTTGGTTTTGTAATACCACTCCAATTATAGGGCTCGAATACCAAATTTGCTCTCGGTCATCGAGAATACAATGGCTAAGTACTTTAATGGGTTGATAGGTTTTACTGTTGCCGTTTATTTTGATAATATGTTTGTTGTAAACGCCTATTAAAAGTTGATTATGATAGACATTGATATTGGTTACAGCAGCACTGTCGTATGTTTCCAATAAATTCCAATTTTTGTTTTCATAAACCCAAACTTGACTGTCTAGTTCGGCGTATAATTTTTGATTGTAGCTGCATAGATGTTTGCTTGCAAAGTTCGCAGCCTTCACCAATTGCCAATTGTTGTAATCAGCCAAATTGATTGTGGAAGATATTTTGCCTCGGTAAATGCCGAATTTTGTAGAAACATAGAGGCTGTCATTTAAAACACTCGAAGAGAAAACTTCCATTGTTGTTCCTCCCGGGCCTATATTTTGATATGAATTTCTAATTTCATTTTTGTCAATATTCAATTCAAGTAAACCAAATGAAGTACTCAAATAAGCAATGTCTTGATGGATATTGATGTGGTTGATAGATTTATTGCCGATGATTGTTTTCTGAAAAATATCGTCGTTTTTTACTATCGTTTGACCTTTAAGCATTTCAATCTTAGTGTCTTCATAGGCTATAACTAAAATATCTTTGTTCTTGTCATACTGCATGCTTTGAACTTCGTAACCTCCAAAACCATTAATAGGAGACAAGCGGGTGGTGTTGCCGTCTTTTTTCTCCAAATAAAAGAAACCATGGGTGCCGGCACAAAATAATTTGTCTTTTACTTCCACTATTTGCTTCACATTGTTGTAGGGTAAGTGAAGTCGCCACTGTCCTAATGCAACAGGTTTTGACTGCCCCATTGCGCTTGAGTGGCAAAGCCAAATTGAGATAGAAAGTAATAAAAAGAGTCTATTCATAATGAAAAATAAATAACATTAATTGTTTAACGTTTATTAGTGACATGACAAAAATATGACTTTTTTAATGATATGAAGACGCTCGTCTTCATAAATCTAATATTTAACTATCTTTGCTTGTCTAAATAATGAAAATTGTTGTAAAAATAGTGTTTTCAATAGCCTTGTATTTTATGGTTTGTGTTGTTAATGCCCAATATTTAGATACCATTCAACCTAAGCGTTTAAGGAAAGTAATTATTTCTGAATCTGCGTTTTATTTAAGTGGAAATGCATTCCTGCAATATGTTTGGTACAAAGACCACGAAAGAGTGCCTTTTCATTATTATAATGATAACAAAGGCTATCTGCAAATTGACAAATGTGGTCACGCTTATGGCGCTTATCAATACAGTAGAAAAGGCTATGATGCTTTAAGATGGGCAGGCGTAAGTCATAAAAAAGCTTTGTGGTATGGAGGTCCCCTTGGTTTAATACTCCAAACACCAATTGAGGTTTTTGATGGTATTTACGAAGGTTATGGTTTTTCTAAAGGGGATATGGTAGCCAATGCTGCCGGTAGTGCGCTGTTTATGTTGCAACAAGGATTGTTGAAAGACCAAACCGTAAAAATGAAATTTTCATATTCTCCGTCACCGTATGCTAAAATAAATCCAAGAGGACTAGGCGGTACCCACCTTGAACGATTTTTTATGGATTACAATGGACATACGTATTGGTTGTCTGCCAATTTCAAGCAAATTTCAGGTATCAAAAAGATGCCTGCTTGGTTTAATGTTGCAGTCGGGTACAGTGGTAATGGCATGTTGAGCGAATTTTCCAATCGCAATTATTACAATGGCGTTTACATTCAACCGGTTGAAAGATACCGTCAATGGTTTTTTTCTTTAGATGTTGATATGAGTAAAATTAAAACCAAAAGAAAGTTCTTAAAAGGCTTATTTTCTGTTCTAAATGCTGTTAAAATTCCTTTTCCTGCGCTTGAATATTCTCGTGTAAATCAATTCAAACTGAATCCCATTTATTTTTAAAAAATCAAATCTCAATGAATCAATCAATGGTCCGTTTTCTTACTCTGCTTTCTCTTTTTATCATTCCTTTTTCCGCCTTTGCTGATGGACATAATTTAGATGGCCTTATTGTGTTTGTTGGATTAATAGGTATTGTGTTTGTGATACCCATTTTAAGTTTAACCTTTTACTCTATCTATGCTTTTTTTAAGTCTCGTAAAGCATCAATGGTTTTTCACTCTGTATTTTTTGGGATAGTTTTTAGCTTTTATGCCATTTTAATTGTGATTTTTAATGACTTTATTTTTGATGAAAATGATTTTATGTTGGTGGCATTTATTTGCTTTATTGTATTGTTGGTGCTTAATTTTGTTTTATGGCTTTTAAGATTTAATTCTAATCGATTAACATTGTCTGAAAATACAATCGAAGGTGAAATAAAACAGCAAACTATAAGCAGTGAAAAACTGGTTTTATTGTTCATGATGATTTGGTTTGGAGTCTATATTGTAAACTATTTAATTTATCAATTTATTCCAGATTGGTATACCAATAAAATGATAAAATACTTACAAGTATTGTTAAATTTAATGTCGGGTGTTTCTTTTTTCTTGTTAGTCAAACTAATCAAAAACAACCGATACAAAATCATTGCAGTAGCGTTAATTTCAATTGGATTGCTTATTAGTTTGAGTTACCATTTTTTCGATTTTCAGAATGATATTTAACGTAATTAAATTTTTAAGAACACACGGTTTTATTACCTTTGAACTCTAAATATAACTCTTATGTCTTTGTTTGGTGTTCAAGAAAAAATAGAATCATTGCGAAAAGCAGTATCGGAACATAATTATCAATATTATGTATTAGCACAACCGCTTATTTCCGACTATGAATTTGATATGCTTTTGCAGGAGTTAATTCAATTGGAAGCAAAGCATCCAGAGTACTTTGATGCCAATTCGCCTACACAAAAAGTAGGTGGTGCTGTCAATAAAAACTTTGATTCATTCACCCATGAATATCTCATGCTTAGTTTGGGGAATACCTACAATGAAGAAGATTTAAGAGACTTTGACCAACGGGTCGAAAAGCAATTGGGACATCATGATTATGAGTATGTATGCGAGTTGAAAGTTGATGGATTGTCGATCAGTTTGCATTACGAAAACGGGCAATTGTTGCGAGCTGTAACCCGTGGTGATGGTGTAAAAGGAGATGTTGTAACCGATAATGTTAAAACAATTAGAGCCTTAAATTCTCAATTAAAAGGTACATTTCCTTCATCGTTTGAAGCAAGAGGAGAGATTTTTATGCACCGCCCTGCTTTTGAAAAGTTAAATCAAGAACGTGCAGATGCCGATGAACCTCTTTATGCCAATCCCAGAAATGTGGCAGCAGGAACATTGAAATTACAAGACAGTGCCGAGGTTGCCAAAAGGCCTTTGGATATTGTTTTGTATCAATTAATCGAAAATACACCTTCTGTGAAAACCCATTTTGAAGGATTAAGTAAATTAAAACAATGGGGACTTGTAGTCAGCAATGAAACCCAAATTTGTCCAACCATTGATACTGTTTTTAATTACATCAATGAGTGGGATGAAAAACGAAAATTGTTAAGCTATGATATAGATGGAGTGGTTATTAAAGTTAATGACTACAGTCAAAGAGAAGAGCTTGGATTTACTGCTAAGTCACCACGTTGGGCGATATCGTATAAATTTAAAACCGAAGCAGCACTTACCAAATTGTTAAGTATCGATTATCAAGTTGGTAGAACCGGTGCCATAACGCCTGTGGCAAACTTAGAGCCTGTTTTTTTGTTGGGAACAACTGTAAAAAGAGCCTCATTACACAATGCCAATGAAATAGAACGTTTAGATGTGAGAGTAGGTGATTTTGTGTTTGTTGAAAAAGGGGGCGAAATTATTCCAAAAATTACTGGCGTCGACTTCAGCAAAAGGCAAATGGATTTGCCACGAAATCAATACATCAGCCATTGCCCTGATTGTCAAACGGAACTGATTAGAAAAGAAGGTGAGGCGCAACATTATTGTCCCAATGAATCCAATTGCCCAACGCAAGTGATTGGTAAAATACAGCATTTTATTCACCGAAAAGCATTGGATATCAATAGCCTCGGAGATGAAACGGTTGAGTTGTTGTTTAAGCAAGGACTTATTCACGGTTTGGGTGATTTGTTTGCATTGAAATACGAGCAAGTTATTGCATTGGAACGTATGGCAGAAAAGTCAGCATTGAATTTATTAGAGGGAATTAATGCGGCTAAGTCAATCCCTTTCCCTAGGGTATTGTTTGGACTAGGAATCAGGTATGTTGGAGAAACCGTTGCCAAAAAATTAGCCAAACATTTTAAAACAATAGATGCGTTAATGTTGGCTACAAAGGAAGAATTATTGCAGGTAGATGAAATAGGAGAAAGAATAGCCGATTCAATTTTGGAGTATTTTAGTAAAGAGAAAAACATTGATTTGATAACCCAACTAAAACAAGCAGGTTTGCAATTGGCCAATTTGCATGAAGAACAGTTGTTGTCAGAAAAATTAAAAGGCAAAGCCATTGTTATTTCGGGCGTATTTACCCAATTCAGTCGCGATGAGATAAAGCATTTGGTGGAACAGCATGGTGGTAAAAATGTGTCAAGTATCAGTAGCAAAACCGATTATGTTGTAGCCGGAGACAATATGGGTCCTGCTAAGTTGGAAAAAGCCGTGAGTTTGAAAATCCCGATTTTAAGTGAAACTGATTTTATAGAATTAATTCAAAATGAAACTATTTAAAAAGCAGATTCATTGCCCAATTTTAGTTTATTTTTGCGCTCATGTTTAGTTTTTCTATCAAAAATTTAATTCGCATCGGTCACTGGGAAGGGATTTCCTATTTGATACTACTATTTATTGCTATGCCGATAAAGTATTTTTTCAATGATCCCAACGTTGTTCGTTATGTTGGAATGGCACATGGAGTATTGTTTGTGTTGTTTATGTTGTGGATTGCAATGGTGTTTTTTCAAAGAAAAATTAAGTTTGTTCATGCAATAGTTTTATTTCTTTTGTCATTAGTGCCTTTCGGTACGTTTTATATTGAAACGTATTTCAAAAGAAAAAAGGTGTTATAGTAGCAAGCGTTATTCGCCTATCGTTATCATAGTTCCTTCTATTGCTAAAACCGTGTTATCAAACATTTCTTGGGCCTCTTTCAATAGCATTTCCAAATTGTCATAGCGCGAAGAGAAATGGCCAATAATGAGTTTTTTGACATTGGCTTGTTGGGCTATTTTACCTGCTTGTTCGGCAGTGCTGTGGTAGTACAATTGAGCTCTTTCTTCAAGGTTTTTCATAAATGTAGCTTCGTGGTATAACAAGTCAACATTGGTAATATAAGGGACTATTTCTGGATCGTAAATAGTGTCTGAACAAAAAGCGTAAGAATAAGAAGGGTGTGCAGGAGTTGTGAGTAGGTCATTCGCTATGGTTTCTCCACTCTCTGTAATAAAATCATTGCCTTTCTTAATTTCATTTAACACACTAACAGGGATATTAAAAAATTGAATAGCCTCCAAATTGATGTGTAATTCTTTGGGCAGTTCTTTGATTAAAAATCCTGTACAATGAATACGGTGTTTCAACGGAAAACTCTCAATGGTAAACAAATTGGTTTGCGTAACAAAGCTTGCTTGATTAGGATTGGTCGCAATAAATTCTATTGAGAAGTTAAGAGACATGCCGCCATGCGTAATTTGCAAATTGATAATTTCATTTAAAGCGGGTGGTCCAATAAGGTAAAGTGTTTCTTTTCTTCCCGATAAACTCATGCTTGAAAGCAAACCGATAAGGCCAAAATAATGGTCACCGTGTAAATGACTGATACAAATATGTGTAATACCCGTGTGTCTGAGGCCATATTTCAAAAGTTGGTTTTGAGTCCCTTCACCACAATCAATCATTATTTTAGAACTTCCAATTCTCAGAATTTGAGCTGTTGGATGCCTGTCACGAGTGGGTGTTGCGCTATTTGAACCTAATATGTATAACTCTGGTTTCACAGTTTACAATAATAACAACAAAAATAAGAGGTTCCCCCAAAAAAAAAGGACTATTTTTGCAGCAATGGAAAGAAAAATAGCATTAATAACAGGTGCAAGTTCCGGAATAGGAAAAGCAACTGCTTTTTTATTAGCCCAAAATGGGTATCATTTAATACTTGTTGGAAGACGCGAGGACCGATTAATAAAAGTGGCGCAAGAGCTTAAAGGCAAGTTTCAAACAGAGTCGGTTTGTTTAACTTTAGATGTTAGAAATAGAGAAGATGTTTTGTCTCAGATTTCCTCGTTAGAGAAAGAATGGCAGTCGATAGACGTGCTTGTAAATAATGCTGGTTTGGCAATGGGTTTGTCAACAATAGAAAATGGCAACATCGACCATTGGGACACCATGATTGATACCAATATTAAAGGATTATTATATGTAACCAGAGCTGTGGTTCCTATGATGATTGAACATAAAAAAGGCCATATTGTTAATGTGGGTAGTATTGCAGGTAAAGAAATTTATGCCAATGGTAATGTATACTGCGCCACTAAGCATGCGGTAGATGCCCTCAACAAATCAATGCGATTGGACTTGTGTAAATATCCTATCAAAGTTTCTGCAATTCACCCTGGTGCTGCTGAAACAGAGTTTTCTATTGTCCGTTTCGAAGGGGATGAGGATAGAGCAAAAAAAGTGTACGATGGATTTGAGAATTTAATAGCCGAAGATGTGGCAGAAGGTATTTGGTTTATGCTCAACAGACCCCCTCATGTAAATATCAATGAAATGACTATTATGCCAACCGCTCAACCTATGGCAGGTTTAATTATTAGATAATTATAGACCGAAGAATCTTTGTTTTTTGTAAATTATTAAGGTTAGTATATAATTAATCAATACTTCTTTGTATAAAACTAAGGATTTTAATTACTTGTATATTTTTAAAAGCTTAAAAACCAAGTCCATTTACTTTTGTTTACTCTTTATTGACACCCATTCGTTTAAATATTAAATTAGATTCTTTTCCTGCTAAGTTTGTTTTATTTTGTAGTTATTCCTTCACACACACTTTTGAATGGAATCGAGCTTCTTGTTTTTACACTCACTCTTTTGGATTCACAGTATTGTAAATGACAGATTTGAACATATTTGAAATGCAAACAGTTATAGCAGGGGTTGATTATGGTGCAAAATTATCTGGAAATACAGCTGTTGCTATATTAAAGAAAGGCAAAGTTGAACTATTCAAAACAAAGGTCAAAGAAAATGCAGATGATTTTATTGTGGAAGTGTTGACTAAGCATCAAGTTAAGATGGTTTTTATAGATGCGCCCTTGTCATTGCCTAGGTCATACCAAGGGATTAAAGAGGAAACAGTACCTGAGTTTTTTTATCGGCAATGTGACAAAGAAACGGGGGCTATGTCACCTCTGTTTTTAGGAGGATTAACAGCCCGTGCCATTGCACTCAAATATTTGTTGAATCAGAAAGGTATAGAAGTTTATGAAACCTATCCAAGTTACTTGTGTCGTTTGTTAAATATAGAGAGAGTAAAAACCGCTGATGGTGTTTTTGAAATGTTTCATAGAATTAAAAACGAATTGAATGGTTTATTTGGTAATATTGAACCTCAAACAATTCACGAAATAGACGCTCTTTTAGCTTTGTATTCGGCCATTCGATTTTGCCAACAACAACATGTTGTTTTGGGCGATGCAAGTGAAGGGGAAATATTGGTATAAAAATAAGTATGGAAAAGATTGTAGAGATAAATCATTTAGTTAAAAATTACGGAAAGTTTAAGGCGGTTAAAGACGTTAATTTTCATGTAAACCGAGGCGATGTGTATGGTTTTTTAGGGCCAAATGGTGCTGGAAAAAGTACCACTATTCGCTGTATGTTGTCATTAATTACACCAAGTTCAGGGTCTATTAAGGTTTTTGGCAAAGAACTAAGTCAAAACAGAAATGAAATCCTTTCAAAAATTGGTTGTATTGTTGAAAAGCCCGATTTTTATAAATACCTTTCTGCTGAAAAGAATTTAGAAATATTTGGAAGAATTTCAGGGGCTGATGTCAGTAAAAAGAATTGTCACAAAATACTCGACTTTGTAGGATTAGCTGGAAGAGAAAAAGACAAAGTAAGTGGTTTTTCACATGGAATGAAACAGCGATTAGGGATTGCCCAAGCGTTGATACACGACCCAGAATTAATTGTATTAGATGAACCCACAACAGGGTTAGACCCTCAGGGAATTATTGATATTAGGCATTTGATTTTAAGATTGAAAAATGAACAAAATAAAACCATCTTATTGTCTTCTCACATTTTGTCAGAAATTGAACTTATTGCCAATAGAATGGTCATCATTAACAAAGGAATGACCATCGTTGAGGGGGATGTTAAAGAACTTTTAAACCAAGATGAATTAATAGTAGTTTTTGAAACACCTCAAGTCCAACAAGCGCTCTCTATTTTAAGTCATATTAAAGGGATTGAAAAGTTAAGTGACAATCAATTTCAATTGGTGTTAGCCAAAAATGAAATCGCACCTGTAAATGCCCAACTTGTGAATAATGGAATTGAAATTTCGGGCATCGAAACCAAACGCAAATTAGAAGATTACTTTTTAAAATTGATTCAATCATAAATGTTACTCAAAAATACATACAACGAACTTATAAAAATTGCAGCAAAACCACGAACTTATATTAGCTTTATTGCTATAACGGTATTGGTTGGTATTATTTTGTTTGCCATGAAAGTTGATGGACCTTCTTACATTTCTTTTATAACAGCTTCTTTTGAACAAACACTTGCATTTGAAGGTACTATCATGAATGGACACTTAATGGCTTTTATTATTTTGCAAATGCTGATAGTGCAAATTCCTTTGCTTGTCGCTTTGGTTACCGGAGATTTAGTGTCGGGCGAAGCTGCTATGGGAAGTATTAGGATGTTATTAACCAAACCCATTTCAAGAACACAGTTGCTTTTGTCCAAGTATTTTGCAGGACTTATTTATACATTTTTTATACTCCTTTGGCTTGGTTTTATGTCGGTGGTAGTTGGAAAATGGATGTTTGGTCTTGGCGATTTAATAGTACTCAATAGCGATGGTTTAGTTATTATCAATGGAGACGATATTAATTGGCGCTTTTTGGGTGGTTTTGCAGTAGCTTTCTTTGCACTAACAACAGTAGCAACACTCTCACTTTTGTTATCATGTTTTTCGGAAAATTCTATTGGGCCTATTGTAAGTACGATGTCTATTATTATTTTGTTCACCATTATTGGAACACTCGATGTGCCAGTTTTTGACAATATCAGACCCTTTTTATTTACTACACACATGGCCGCTTGGCGCAGTTTTTTTGACGACCCTTTGCCTATTGCCGATATCAAACAATCTTTGTTAGTACTCTTTAC
Organism: Bacteroidia bacterium; assembly: GCA_044373665.1. Lineage (GTDB taxonomy): Bacteria > Bacteroidota > Bacteroidia > NS11-12g > UBA955 > JABMMZ01. Next base: position 5,082 of record JBIPNH010000047.1, on the reverse strand, counting down.
ACACATCGTGGTGTTTCTGAGTATAGCACTTTATAAATTCAACAAAAAAGACATTCTATCCTAATGAAAAAAGTAATTCATTTCCTACTCGTATTTTCTTTTATCTGTTTTGGTTTTTCCTCAACTATTGCCTCACCTACACCAAATCAATTGTTAAACAGGGTTTATAAAAAACTAATGAAAACTAAAGATTATACGGTAGATGTTAAAATTAAATCAGACATTCCTATGATTAAAATAATGCCTGTTAATGCTAAATTGTATTTCAAACAACCCAATTTGTTTAAAATAGAATCGACTGGTATTGCCATTTTGCCGAAACAAGGCTTTTCCAATTTTGCTATAACTCTTAAAGATTCTAATTCATATATGGCTGTAATTTCAGGCAATGAAGTTATCAATAAAGTTAAAACACAAATTATTAATATTATTCCTAACGAAGACACGGGTGATTTAATCGTTGCCAAATTTTGGATAGATACGATTCAATCATTAACCATGAAATCCCAAATAACAACAAGAAGTAACGGTACTATGTTGATTCAATACTTTTATGGAAATGCCGGAAAAAGCTATGGTTTGCCAGACAGTATGGTCTTTATTGTGGATGTCAAAAAATTTAAAATTCCTAAAGCTTTGGCAGCTGATGTGAACAAAGGAACCAAAAAACCAACTAAGGAAGAAGAGCAAAAAAACAAAAAGGGACAGATTTATATCCGTTTTAAAAATTACAGTATCAATAAAGGAGTAGATTCCAAAGTGTTTAAAAAGTAATTTGGTATTATTTTTGTTTATTTCATTGTATGAAAATGAAATATCTAAGTTTTCCCATTGCCGTTATTTTACTGTTTTCTTCAGGTTGTGTAAGTAAAAAGAAATACAACGAACAAATTTCCAAATATGAGAGTTTAAAGTCGAACCACGAGAAGATGGTTATTGATTTAAACAACTGTTTATCGGATAAAGACCAAAAACAACTTAAAATTGCGGTTCTTGAAGCTGAGGTTTTAGACCTTAAGTCAAAAAGTAATGCACTGCTTAATCAATTGAGCGACTTGTCTGTAATTACAAAGTCTCAAGCAGAAAGTATTAAAAAATCCTTAGACAATATCAGTTCAAAGGATGCTTATATCAAAGATTTGCAACTTGCAATGGCCAAAAAAGATTCATTAAATTTGGCTTTGGTAATGAACTTAAAAGGGGCTCTAAAAGATGTGAACGACCAAGATATTGAAGTAAAAGTTGAGGGAAGCGCTGTGTTTATCTCAATTTCAGACAAGTTGTTATTCAAAAGCGGAAGTTATGATATTAGTCCAAAAGCAAATGATGTGTTAGGTAAAGTGGCATTAGTAATGAAATCACAGCCTGATATTCAGTTTATGGTGGAAGGGCATACAGATAGTAATCCTATTAAAACCACAAGTATTAAAGACAATTGGGACTTAAGTGTTTTAAGAGCAACTTCGGTTGTACGTTCTCTTCAAAACATCCATGGAATTGATCCAAAAAGAATGATTGCAGCAGGTAGAAGTGAGTATATTCCACTTGGTTCTAACGAAGGAGATGCTAACAAAGCACTCAACAGAAGAACCCGTATCGTTATTCTTCCTCAGTTGGACCAATTTTTTAAATTGATTGAAAGTAAATAGTTTTTTCATAGTTTAATTAAAATTGAAAAAAACCGATGTAATTAACATCGGTTTTTTTTATTTTAAAAGCTAATTTATAAAACCATTAATAAAGTACATAATATGACTTTAATAGTTTTAGGTTTTTTTTAGTTCTTATAGACAAGATTTGATACCTAATTGATTGTTAATGTATTTCCTAAATTGAGTTTTTGTAAATAATATAAAATACAATTACTTAAGGTTCTAAAAAGGCAAGAGCCTCTTTGTTAGCAAAATAAGGAGTAAAATGGTTGTAACGTTGTTGGATTAACTCTAAGTTCTGTAACGAAACAGACTTGTAATAAAATTTTATTTTTTGCTTTTTCTCTTGACTTATTACATTGCCAATTGAATTGTGATCAATGTACATAGACTGTTCCAAAACACGCTTAAAATAAATATTAAATGATTTTACACTCAAGCTTTTTGAGAATAATCCATTGATGTTGTATGAGTACAATTTAATAAAATCAATATGAAGTAAATCGTTAGAGGATATAATTAATTTCAAGTCAGGGTTTTTTTTCTTAACCTTTGAGAAAAAAGCATTAAAATGAGGAAGTAATAAATCGTTATAATCAATAAACAACAGGTCGATAGGCGTTATGTCAATTGGGTTTATATCTTCTATTGTTTTATGAAAAAATACAAAAGTTTTCGCTGTTTTATTTAAGCTTTTTTCTATGCTATTTTTTAATCCAATGGCATAAATATTGGAAGTGTCTACAATGCAGATGTTGTAATAGGGGGTAATTGATTTTAAATAGGTTTTATTTCTCATATTGATAATTGATTAATGTGTTTTAAGAAAAAATGTTCATAGTGTTTTGATTTACATTCAATGTTAAAGTGTTTGCTGTATAATTCACCTTTACTATGGATTTTTAGTTTTTTATAGATTCTACTAATGTGTTTTCTTACAGTATCTACAGATATATTCAGGTCTATTGCAATGGATTTGTAAGAATTTCCATTCAAAAGAACTTCCAGAACCATTATTTCTCTTTTTGTTAATGTTTGGTAGTTTTTAATTTTTTTACCTAGCATAAAGTCTGTAATGTCTTTGATGAATTCAAATAGTCTGTATGTTATGTAGTTGCTTACATAAGTTCCGCCATTACTAACAAGCTCTATAATGTCCAGCAATTCATTCATTGTTTGCGAATGGTGAACAAAGCTTTTAATGCCTAAATGAATGGTATTAAATAAGAGTTTGTCGTTTTCTAAATTATTAAAGATAATAACTTTAGATTTTTTTAATAACTTTTTTAATTTATTAATATCGTCTAAATCATTGTTGCAAAAAAGGATAATTGTTGGTAATGAAATTTTCTCAGTATTTGTTATTAAATCATCAATGTTTAAATAGATGCCATTAACAAAATAATGCTTGCCAATATTTTTTTTTAAATTTTCTGCATATTCAATATCGCTGCTAATAATACTTATTTTAATCATTGAAATGGTACAAATTTTATTGGTGTTTGTTAATTATATAGTAGATAGTTTTAAACTCCTTTGATATAATAGCTATTTTATCAAAGTTTAATCCAACTACTTTATTATGTTTTTTTTTATTCGAATTTAAGATTCAATTTCATCCATTTTTTTCTCATATCTCAAAAACATGCAAATAATTCTTGAAGGGTACCAAATATTTTATAAAACCCATATAAAAAGTTTATGAATCATTTTTTTGACACATTTTTTTTGACACATTTAAGATTTTTTTTATAGTTTAAAGTACTCAAAAACGTCACTTTTTTAAAAATAGTGTAATATTTTTTTAATTAATAGGATGCTTTTTGTAGGCTTTTTATACCTGTCACTAATGCCGAAAATTATAAGTAAAAAGGATTTTAACGTTAGGTTCTATCACAAATGACATTTAATCATAACATTCGATATTAAATCGAAGAACACTATTTAAAAATGAAGACCTCTCCAATTACTAACAGAAGTAATTAAAATGCAAAAAGTCGGGGAAATTTAACTGCAATAGCTAAAAAGTACGGTATTGTATACTTTTGTCTTAAAAAGTACATTATTCTCTTAAAAAGTACCTTTTTGTCGTAAAAAATACACTTCTTTGGATGTTTTATTGTCTTAAATAGTACCTTTTTGTCGTAAAAAATAATATCCAACTAAATTAAGCTGAATTCAAAAACCACAATTGAATCATAGTGTGAACATATAATCGTAAATTAAATGATATTTAACAATAACATTCGATATTAAATCGTAGAATACTATTCGAAAATGAAGACCTCTACATTTATTAACTGAAGTAATTAGAATGCAAAAAGTCGGGAATATTTAACCGCAAGTGCTAAAAAGTACGATTTTGTATACTTTTGTCTTAAAAAGTACAATATTCTCTTAAAAAGTACCTTTTTGTATTAAAAAATACACTTTGGTTCTGATTTGAATATTTCTGTTTAATTCAAAAAAAATGTTAAATTTTTATACTTTCATATTAAGTTGTAAAATACAAACTTAAAAAAAAAAATTAATCGTTTTTTGATATGAAATTAGATATAAATAAGATAGATTAATAACGATATAATTAAAATTACTTGTAAATAATAATGAAATTGATTTATATAAAATTAGATACTATAATTCTTTGATTTTTTTGTATTGTTCTTATCTATTTGTTATTCATTCTATTGATATAAAATTATTCAACACTAAGTTCATTGAAATTATATAATATCACGAAGTGTTTTAATTGATATTTTTTGTTTTAATGAAAGATATAGTTTGATTAAGATAATGATTTTTGCAAAAAATAAATATATTTGTGAAATGAAACACACTATTAACAATTTCTTTTATTCTATTGTAAATCTAACGTCATATGCAATAAATCTTCTATTAAATCTAATTTGGTGCAATTCTTTAAAATATCTAGGCTAGATAGATAATTTTTAAATATAAAAAATCATGACAGAGTTACTTTGTGAAATACAAGAAATTAAAATCATTAATGAAAATGAGTATTTTTTGGTTTATTCATCAATTGAAGACAAGATTTACAAAATTCCTACTAAACAGCTTTTAAAACATAATGTTAAAGTAGGTAAAAGATATTTTTTTAAGAAGGAGCAAGGTTTAAAATCAAAACAGTTTTTTTTGAATTTTTTAAAATCAGAATCATCAGGAGAAGAAAACATTATAAATAAGCATTACGAAGCAGGTAGAATATATGAATTTAAAATAACTGAGTTTGATACAAAAGTTAGTAAAAAAGGGGATATAATTACAATAATAAATGTTAAAGATATTGATAATAATAAAATTCAAGTTTCAGCATTAAAGTGGCAAAAAAGAGAAATTTGGAATTTCAATACACTATTATGTGAAGTAGACCGAATTCAGAACGATGGTAAACCGAAATTAATAAATAAAG
>JBIPNH010000048.1:0-16729 GCA_044373665.1 Bacteroidia bacterium | reverse complement strand
TTGGATTTCGAAAATAACAACAAACGACCCTATGGTTTCTGTTGACGAGAACAAAACAAAAGATTTAGTACTAGCCTATCCTAATCCTGTTAGTGATGAGTTAACCGTTCCTTTTAAAACAACGGTTGATGGTTTAATATCGGTTAAAATACAAGATGCTTTAGGTAAAGAAATTATGACTCTGGAGAATTATCAATTAAAAGGAAATCAACAAGCCATTATTGGAGTAAAAGAATTTAAATCAGGTGTTTATTTTTATACAGTTTCAATCAACAATCAATTAATTTTTAATGGAAGATTTAGTAAAATTTGATAAATTTTCGGATATTTCTTCCTTTTTGGTAACCAAAGAAAATTTCAAAGCAGACCAAATTCCTGAAAATGCGATTTATTTGTTTGACAAGCCCGAGGGTTGGAGTTCCTTTAAATTAGTAAAAAAGATAAAATACATTACAAAGTCCAAAAGGGTAGGGCATGCAGGCACTTTGGATCCATTGGCAACAGGTTTAATGATTGTTTGTACAGGAAAGTGCACCAAGATGATAGAACAAATACAAGACATGTATAAGGTTTACACAGGTTTATTTAATTTTGGAAAAACAACCCCTTCCTTCGATTTGGAAACGCCATTTGATATGGAATATGAATATGGCCATATTATGGAAGATGATATTAATAAAGCTGTTTTAGGTTTTACAGGAGTTGTAACACAAACGCCTCCTATTTATTCAGCAATCAAAGTCAATGGCACTAGAGCTTATAAAATGGCAAGACAAGGAGAAACCGTCGAGATAAAAAGTAGACAGATTAATATTTATTCATTTCAGGTAGACGGTCAATTGCCTCATTTGAATTTTGAAGTTAATTGCAGTAAAGGAACTTATATCAGAACTTTAGCTCATGATTTTGCAAAAGAATTAAAAAGTGGTTGCTATTTAACCGAATTACGCCGAACACAAATTGGTGATTTTAATATTAATAATGCTTTTGATATAAATGAATTTCAAAGGATTTCTGAACTTTAATGAACGTATTTAATTCCCTAGAAAATCTACCAAAATTTGGTAAAACTATTTTTACCCAAGGAACCTTTGATGGGGTTCATTTGGGGCATCAAAAGATATTAAGTAAATTGACTGCAGAAAGTAAGGAAAAGGGTTTGGAATCGGTATTAATGACCTTTTGGCCACACCCTCGATTGTTGCTATATCCCGATAATAATCAGTTAAAACTACTTCAATCTCTTCCCGAAAAACTGGAAATGCTCGAAAAGTGTGGCGTCGATAATGTAATCGTAATCCCATTTGACAAAGCCTTTAGTAATCAGAGTGCAACGTTTTTTATTGAGGAAGTTTTGGTCAATAAAATCAATGTTGCTTCCGTTATTTTTGGATACGACCATCGATTTGGAAAGGGACGCGAAGGTGATATACAGTTGTTGAAAAAGCAATCGCTATTGTTTAATTTTAGTGTTATTGAGATTGGGGTTGAAGAAATTAGCGATATTGCAATTAGCAGTACAAAAATTAGACAAGCATTGTCAGAAGGATTAATAGAAAAGGCAAATGCTTATTTGGGTCGTTCCTATTCCCTTCGCGGTTTGGTAGTGGAAGGTATGAAAATAGGTAGAACCATAGGGTTCCCAACCGCTAATATCAAAACAGATATTAAGGAAAAATTACTCCCTTCAATTGGGGTTTACTTGGTTTATTCAATCTTGGATGGGGTTAAGGTATACGGTATGGCAAATATTGGCTATAATCCGACGATTCAGGACAAAGGATTTTCAATAGAAGTGCATTATATTGATTATCAGTCAGATTTGTATAAAAAAGAATTAGAAGTATTTTTTGTTAATCGACTAAGAGACGAAATTAAGTTTGAAAATTTAGAGGAATTATCCTTAAATTTGCAGCTTGACAAAAAAAATGCCCTTGATAAAATTAAATCTTTATAGTTCTTTGTTCATAGGACTACTTGGGTTTGTTTTGTTGTCATCTCATTCATTTTCTCATCCCGTAAAAAAAGCATCAGAATTTAAAACTGAAGGTGGCGATGATGAAGAAAAAAAAGAAAATTTTGATTCTACATTCAGTACAGCTTGGGAACTTTACATCAATACTTGGGATACGGATAATTTGAATCCCTATTTGTATGATTTTAATAGTTTTAAATCGCCTGTAAATATATGCTTAGCGCCTGATTCAAATGGATTTGTTATGCCTGTTTACAATACTGTAACGTCTAACTTCGGTTGGAGAAAAGGGCGAGCCCACAATGGTATTGATATAGATTTGGAAACAGGAGATACTGTTGTTACTGCCTTTGATGGCGTTGTAAGAATGTCTAAATACTACCATGGTTATGGCAATATGGTAGTGGTGAGACATCCAAATGGATTAGAAACTTTATATGGTCACTTATCTAAAGTATTAGTGGAAGCAGGTCAATCGATTAAAGCTGGTGAAATAGTTGGTTTGGGCGGAAATACTGGACACAGTTATGGTTCTCATTTACACTTTGAAATCAGATTTATGGGACAACCAATTGACCCTGCTAAGTTTATTTCTTTTGAGAATTTTTCATTAGTAAACAATGAAGTTCTGATTGATGAAAATCTTTTTCAGTCAAACAAACTTGTAAAAAAACAAAAGAATGGCAGGTCAACTGTTCACGAACATGTAATACCTGTTAAATATCACAAAATTAAACAAGGAGACACACTTAGCGCCATTGCGAGAAGAAACAAAACGACAGTTTCTAAGTTATGTAAATTGAATGGATTGAAGGAAACTTCAATTCTTAGATTAGGTCAGAAAATAAAAGTTAAATAATTTATTTCTTAATTCTTTTTTCGTTCTCCTTGGCAAATTGTTCCCAAGAACCTGTTTTGTTTTTGCCGGTTTTTAAACCAAATCCCCTTGGAGTAAATTGATTAATATGGCATATTGCCGCAGCTAATCCATCTGTTGCATCCAAATTTTTGGGCATTTCTTCAAAATTCAACAAGCGTTGTAACATTTCAGCTACTTGTTCTTTACTCGAATTACCGTTGCCCGTAATACTTTGCTTTATTTTTCGAGGTTGGTATTCAAAAATAGGCATATCTCTCATTAATCCAGCGGCTATTGCAACCCCTTGAGCTCTTCCTAGTTTCAACATGGATTGTACGTTTTTTCCAAAAAATGGAGCTTCAATAGCCATTTCATCAGGATGGTAACTGTCTATCAGTCCGGTTACTCGCTCAAAAATATGCTTTAATTTTAAGGCGTGGTCTTCAAATTTGTCCAATTTGATTATTCCAATACTTAATAAAGTAATTTTTTTGCCTATGCATCCTACAATGCCGTAACCCATTATATTTGTACCCGGATCTATACCCAATACAATTTTATCAAATTCACTAATTTCAACTCTTTGCAAAACAAAACAAAGATAATTAAAAACATTAATTGGAAACTATTTTATAGAATAATAAAATGGCTTCTTCCTATACTACTGATTTTATCCTTTTATAACTATTTTAGTAAAAATGTTCATTTTTCGTGGGCTCAATTTCAAATGTATTTATTGAATATGAATCCACTGTTAATAGTAGCTCTTTTGTTTTTTTCTATTGTTAATTGGTCTTTGGAATCAGTAAAGTGGAGGTGGACACTTAAGCCGATATCCAAACTCACATTCAAACAATCTTTTTTGTCAGTGTTGTCAGGGGTAGCTGTTTCCCAAGTTTTCCCAAACAAGACAGGGGAATACATCGGCAGATTGGCTTTTGTTGAAAATAAATACAAATGGATTGCTGCTTTACTTTCAATTTGGGGAAGTGTAAGTCAGCTTTTTATGACTCTTTTGTTTGGTGTTTTAGGGATAGTTTATTTGAATTTGTACCAATCATATCAAGGCGTTGTAATTGTCAGTGTTTTGTTAATGCTTCTCTCTTTTATCGTCTTTGCTAATTTGCCTTTTATTATTTCTAAGCTCAATTGGAAATGCCTTGTAAAATTAAAACAATCAAGTCCTTATTTTAATAGGAAAAGATTATCCGCCCTTCTGTTAATTTCCATGTTAAGGTATTTTTCATTTGTCATTCCCTATTTATTGCTTGTCTATTACATTTCAAACTCCAGTCAATATTTTGTTACAATTATGGCAGCCATTTCTGTTATTTTTTTATTGCAGACCATTGTACCTAGTTTTTTATTTTCTGATATTATAGCGCGAATAAGTATTCCTGTATTGGTGTTTTCTAGACTCCCTGTTCCTGTATTTGCCAATCAATTAGCGTATTTGCCTGGTTTGATTTTGTATTTATTTAACTTAATTTTACCTGCCTTGTTTGGTGTTTTTATCTTTACTCTCAAAAAAATAAATGACAAGTAATGATAATTCTATTTATTACTATTGCCATATCACTTGTCTATATAGCTTTTCTTATTTGGATAAGCCATTCATTTTCTATTCAAAAGTATTGTTTTAAAGAAAATGAACTACAGCCATGTTCCATTATTATTCCGTGCAGAAATGATTATGGTTATTTAGAAGTATTGTTAGGTCAATTGAATGAACAAGTGGAATGTTTGTCGTTGCATGAAGTGATTGTGGTAGATGACCATTCCTCTAGTCCGATAATTGCTAATAAGAACTTTGCAAATCTCAACTTAAAAATAGTATTGAACGAAGGTGAAGGCAAAAAAGCAGCATTACTTACGGGTATCAATATCAGTCAATTTGAAACCATTGTTACTTTAGATGCAGATATTAAAATTGGTAATAGGTGGTTGAAAGCATTGTTGAATGAGTTTGTCCAAAAAGACTTAAATTTATTGTGTGGACTAATCCGATTTACCTCAAACAATTCGATTTTTCAAGAGTTTCAAAGGATGGAGTCTGCAGCAATTGTCTCAATAAGTCAAGCGATGTTGAACAGCGGATTTCCTTCTACTTGCAATGGCGCTAATATGGTTTTTAATAAATCGGTATTTAATGAAATTGGAGCATATCAGGCACACCTTAATGTTAGCTCTGGCGATGACGATTTGTTAATGCATCAGTTTGCACTAAATAATATCAAAAAAGTGGCGTACTCTCAATATTTGGAATCTGTTATAGAAACATATCCCGAGTCTAATGTTAAAGCCTTTTTTTATCAAAGGGTAAGATGGATGAGTAAAACTAGGTTTTATAAATTCCCTTATGTTAAACTAGTGAACAGTATGATATTGCTGAATGAATTGGTTTATTTTGTTTTACTGACTTTGGTTTTCACAAAGTTCAATGCAATTGCTTTGTACTTTCTTTTTTTAAGATACGCAGCGGATTTTTATTTCGCTAAATCTATTCAAAAATTTAGCCCAATAAATTATCTAAAAGTTATGTTAATGCCTTTTTATTTGTTGTATGTCCCTATTGCAATAATCTTAAGTATTTGGACAAAAGGAAAATGGAAAGGTCGGATTATTTCGAAGGGTTATTAGTTTTGTTTTCCAAGCGTTGTTTTTTGCGAACAAAATACATGGTAACACTAAAAGCAAAAATCAAAAAGAAAAAATAGACTTTCCAATTTGAAAATCCACCTATCTTAAATTGTACTGAAGTTTCTATGGCAGAAATAGCAGCACCTAATAAATAAAAAATAATGATTATTTGTTTGGAAAGTAAAGAATTTGATTTCATAAAATATAGTGCAATTATAAGGTGTCTTTTTGTATTTGTATAACACCACGTGGTTTTAAAATAGTCCATTCACTGAAATCTTGTTTACCTCTAAGGCCTTCACCGGTGATGATTTCATTTTCTGTCGTTATTTTAACAAAGCTGTTGGTGTAAATTTTTTGTTGATTTTGATCCCAAGTAAGTTTCTCTGTATTTAGTTTTTCGCCTTTTTTATTGACTACTACTACGTTTTTGGAAACCTCTGTTATTTTTTTTGATTGGTAAGATATCCCTTGTTCGGCGGTTAGATAACTTTCTTTCTCGCCATCAGGATTAAAGAAATCGGCTTTAATTCCTTCGGGCATTTTTATAATTTCATTGCCATCAGTTTTGTACCCAACTAGTTTTTTAGCGAAAATTACGGCTTTTAAATAACCTGAGTCTGTATATTTGATGGTAACATTTGTGCCTTGTTGGGAATAAATTAAAGTATCCGCTTGTAACATATTATTGACATTTTCTTTGGCATAATCAATGTTACAAGCGGATGAAATAAATAGAATTATAAAAAGAATTCTATTCAAGAGTTTCTTTATTTACCACCTAATGTTCTGATGGTTGTTGATTCTCCTGAACATGGAATGGTGTAACTATCACCATCTTTAATGCCCAAGAAGAAAGCATCTGCTTTTGCAGGGAAGAATTTTTTGTGGTTTGCAATTTGCTTGTTTGCTTCAGCTGCACAACTTGGGTCAATATTTTTAGCTCTATTGAAATAATCAACTGCTAAACATGCCGCAGCACCCATGTCAAATTTACTTCCACATCTGTTTTTGTATGCAGCCAATCCTAGAATAATAATTGCGTTACCATTGTTAGGATTCAAAGCCAATACTTTGTTAGCATACCCACGAGCAGTTGACAAGTTAGCGATATTATTTTTAGCTAGTTTGTAGTAAAGCTCTTCTTTTTTACTATTGTCTGTGCTCAATTCAGCCGCTTTCTCATAGTAATCGTTTGCTTTAGCAGTACTTTTTTTGCTTTCAAAATATCGAGCAAGTGATTCCGCTGCTTGTGTATTAGGTTCTAAAGCATAACTTTTTTCTAATAGACCGATAAAGTTAGGATTGTCTTTGTATAAAGGGTCCGCTTTGTAAAATTTAATAGCTTTGTTAATTAAAACTTTGTCGTTAGGATTGGCTTTTAGTTTAGGTAAAAAGATTAAATCAATGTCTTTGCCTTTTAGGAATGGCAACATCATTTTGTCAATTTTATTTAAGTACTCAGACCATTCTTTGTAAGAAACAGAATCATTTTTATTGATTTCTCTATTAAGTTCTCCTGTAGTTGACAAGTTGTCGTATAGATTGAACAATGCTTCGTTGTTAATCTGAAGTTTTTTGTGAGCTGCAATTGCTACTCTTAAATAATCTCTTAAATAAAATTCGTTTAATTTGTCTTTTTCATTCTCATGATAAAATTTATATAGACCCATTATTTCAATAGTATTGTCAGGTTTGTAACGTGACAAGCTGTAAGCCCAAATGCCTTTAACAAAAGCTTCCTCACCAAAATATTTGATACGAGTAGGGAAAACCATTAAAAGTGTATCAACAAAATTCTTTTTTCTTGCAATTAATGCAGGGTTGTCAATAAGTTTACCTAACATTACAGGACCATTTTGATGAATACTTTTGTATGAACAAGGTGCATTATTGTATACGTAAGCCCACCATTTGTAAGCCAATTCATAATCTTTGTTTTTGAAATCCTCTTGGAACAAAGACATGTTTTTTCTGGTTTCTAAAGAATCTACCCCGTGAGACTTGATACATTCTGGTAATTTCATTGCGTCTTCAGTTGGTTTATTACTCTGAGCGGTTGCTAAAAAAGTAAAATTACCAAGTAAAAATAAAATAAGCGCTAAAATTTTCTGTTTTTCTTTCATAATATTAAAATAGATATAATTAATTAAATTTTCTTCTGTTGAACCAATTGTCTGACAAATTAAATCCTATGGTTAATCTGTATAAGTCTTCAGCTATTAATCCGTTAGTCCCTTGACCTCTCTTGATATATTCTGCACTTATATTAATCATTGATTTCATAATGACTTTTTTGCCGTCCCAATATTCTTTCAATTTTGGAATACCAATACCAAAACTTATGCCATATTCATTGATGTTCGTTAAACGACCTGTATTGTCGATAAAATTTAATCCTGTGTTCATAAATCGGTAACCCATTCTGTACTCTAAATTAGCTTTTCTTTGTTTGCCAAATGATTTAACCATGTATTCTACATCTACATCTGGTCTGTATGCAAATCCAAAACTGTATTGCTGACTGTTGTTAAATTTTTCGGTATAAAACGAATTGTTAAGTTGACTCAATAAACTAGTTCTGTAATCAAAAGCAATAAGCCATTTGTTTTTTACTGTGACACTAAAACCGGCGCTGTAGGTCAATGGGGTTGGTATTTTGGATCTTTCATCCTGTTTGTTCAAAATTGTGTCAGTTGGTAATCGATTGTCTAACAGTGAACTTGATAAAACAGTACGATAAAGGGTAGAATTAAGTTGTGATTCGTTTTCCAATGTGCCACCTATAACAAAACGAATAGGGGTTCTTTTTACCTCCACTATTTTGCCACTTGAATCTTTTACTTTTCTTACAATGGTGTCTTTGTTTCTCTCGTATTGGAAACCAAGATTGAAAACAAAACCTCTTAATTGATTGGATTGGTCGTCAAAAATTATTCTGGAAACCAATGAATCTCTTAAACCGTATGATTTGTATGATACTTTTTGTCCAAAAATATAAGAGGATGTTAAACCAATTGATAAATTAGGTGTAATATTAACGGCATTCATCCAAAAAGCTCTACTTAAACCACCTTTTACAGAGTAAGTATTTACAACAGTGCCATAGCTTGTGTCTTTTACTCTAAAATAATCGGAATTAAAGTTGGTGTATGGGTTTATTCCTATTGCTGAGGTCCAAATAGATCGATAAGTTTTGTAGAGTTTAGTTTGATTGATTGAGTCTTTTTTTAATTCTTGTTTTCTTAAAACTGGAAAACCCAGTAGAAAATAATTAAAGTTTCCGTTAAAAGAAGTTTTTTGGGCTGTTTCATTGTAGATTTTGCCATAGTCTCCACGGAATCCAAAATCTAAGATAACATTTTGAATGCCACCCAATGAAGCTGCGTTGTCATAAGAGACAGATCTTTTGCCTCTCATGCCATTCATAACTCCTCCCAAACTTCTATTGTATGCGTTCATGAAAGGTTCAGACTCACCTAATCCTCGAGCTGAATATGGAGAAAGTGTGTTTTGAGAAAATAAACTGTTTGTAATGAACAATAAACAGATATTAATGATTAATATTTTTTTCATTTAAAATTAAAAGATGGCAGAGACCATGTAATACAAAATTTGGGTCGACAAATATCTTGTTTTTTTGCGTGATGTCCAAATGAAGAATGTCTCCTCCGGTAAAAACGATTTGAAGGTTAGAATATTGTTGCTGATAATAATTAATATAACCTTCAATTTCGAATATTAAGCCAAACTTACCTCCATTCGACAAAGCATTAACAGTGTTGTTTCCCATCATTACTGTTTCATTATTTACGTCAACCAATGGAAGTTTTGAGGTAAATTCATGCATTGCTTTGTAACGCATTTTTAAGCCAGGTGAAATATTCCCGCCTTTAAATTCACCTTTATCATTAATGAAATCAATGGTCAAACAGGTGCCTAAATCAAAAATTAATACATTGGTTTTAGGAAATATAGTAACTGCGGCAGAAAGTGCTGCTGTTCTATCAGTGCCTAATGTATGAGGTGTTTGATATAGATTAGTAAACGGAAGAGTAAATTCATTGTTTAGTTTTAAATATGACCTTGTTTTATTGGTGATTTCTAAATCAGAACCGCTGTTGGAAATTAACACTGAATTAACAGAATAGTCATCAAATAATAACTCGCACTGCTCAATTGTTTCGAGTGTTTCAGACCGAATTAATTCATTTTTTGAATTGAAAATACCAACTTTTAAACGTGTATTACCCTTGTCTATAACCCCTCTATTCATATTATTTGTTTAATTTCCCCATGGTTAAATTGTTTAATTTCGCCATTTATCAAAACCGATAATCGACCAAATTCATCGCAATTTACAATAGTGCCTTCGATTATTTCATTATTGATACTAAATACTTCTGTTTGACTGTAGCCTAAAAGAGCATTAGCAAATAGATTTTCAATGTTTAATGTTTTATAGTTAATAAGATTTAATTCAAATATTTCGAGGAATTCTTGAAATATTTCCATTCTGTTTTGTTCATTTTCCGAGAGTTCATAAATAGAAGTAGCATTAATTGTTGAGTCTTTTTCGAACTTTTGATTCACGTTAATGCCAATTCCTACAACTGAATAATTGATTTTATTGCCCAAATAATTGTTTTCAATCAAAATTCCAGCTACTTTCTTATGTTTAAAATAGAGGTCGTTAGGCCATTTAATCTTTATAAAAGGAGAGTAGTTCAAGCGATTTTGTAGACATTGTAATAGGCTGAATGCTGTAATTTTATTTAAAAGGAATGGGTTTAAAAGTGAGGATTCTTGATTCAGAACAACTGAAAACATTAAGTTTTTGTTGGGTTCGCTTTCCCAAATATTGCTTTGTTGACCACGTCCATTTGTTTGAAAATCAGTAATGAATACAGTGCCGTTTTCGCAACTATTATTTTTAGCCCATTCTAAGGCTGTGGTATTGGTAGAATCAATACATTTAAAATAAATAATATTTTGACCAATAAATTGGGTATTTGGTTTTATTTTTGCGAACTGATTCAAAGAATACAAAATTAAAGGAAACCATTTAATGCCCAAAAAGAAAATAATAAGTAAAGTTGATTTAAAAGATGCCATCATAAAAGGCATGCAAGAAAAAAAAGGAAATCAAATCAAAGTTTTAGATTTAAGAAAGTTAAAGTCATCGATGGCTGATTATTTTATAATTTGTCATGCTAGTAGCGATAAACAAGTTTCTGCAATAGCTGACAGTGTAGAGGAGTTTAGTAGAAAATTAGCTAACGAAAAACCACTACACATTGAAGGTATTGAATCTGCTGAATGGATTCTTTTAGACTTCTTTGATATTGTAGTTCACGTATTTTTGGAAGAAAAAAGAGAGTTCTACGCAATAGAAGAACTTTGGGGTGATGCCGAAATAACCATTATTAAAGATTAATATTTGTCACAAATGACAAAGTATTGAGCTTTTCACCTTCGGACTTTAATTTAATATAGATTTTTTTCAACTCTTTTATCTCACTTTCAAACCCCTCTCTGGCAGGTAGTTTGAAAGGTGTTTTAGAAATTTTCATTTCTAGAATCTTAAAAGCATCGAATTGCTTCCAACCAAATGGTTTCAAAGAGTAACTTTCCCCAATAATTTGAAACCCAACAACGGTATCTAATAATTTTTTACTTATACCAAAAGCATAGGGCTCTATAATGCATCGTTCTCCATCGTATATGAATTCCAAACACATTTGGTTTTCAATCGACTCAATGATTAGCGTATTCATTTTTTACAATTTTTGATTTAGTGAGTTGTAATAACGTTCGAATTAACTAATAATATGTTATATTACAATAATTTAATTGATTTTATTTGCAATTTATGACTTAGTAACTGGCATTTGAAGAGCTGTCTAGGTAGTTTGAGTTTGAATTTTCAACCTCTATTAATTTCTTCTTTTCTTTATAGTTACCTACGAGTTCACTCAATCCAAGAATCACAAAAGCTAACACAAAAGCGAAAAAAAAGATAATAATGTTTGATTTCATAATAATTTGTGCTCACAACCAGCCTAATGTTATTTTAGACAGTAAAGACTTTTTCTTTGTTTTATATTCGGAATTATTCATTTGACTTTTGAAATATCTTTGAAGATATCGACTTAATCCTTTTCCTGATAATGCCAATGCTTTCAAATTTTCAACGTGTTCTGTGCCCTCCGATTCATAAGTGTAAATAATGGGCTCATCCCACTTTTTGAATTTTATAAAGATTTTATCATCTTCAATTTTGTAGTGTGTGATGTTTGATTTTCCTGTTTGATTAGAGTAGTTTTGCATGGTTTCTTAAAAAAGAGTTACATGTTAATGCTAATTTTACTTGAAACAAATAAATAACGTTTTCATAGTTTTAGTTTCTTTAGTGTTTATAGATTGAGTTTTAAGCTTCTTTTTTTCCTAAAGAATAACAGTTGTGTTTTTGAAAATTACAACTGTATATTCTTATAGGTTAAGTTTGTCATCGTTTTAAGTTGATACAAAAGTACTATCAACAATCGTAAAAATAAAATTTATCGATAGTGTAGCTTAAAAATGATACTTTAGTAACCCTAAAACAACAATATATTTGGGTACTAAAGTACCATTTGCTTGACTCCAATCTATGAAAAGGTGATAAAAAGTGTGAAAGATGAATTGATTAACCCAGATATTAAATGGTAAAAATTTGGTTTCGTATTGCAAATACTACAATTCCAATGACACTATTGGTGTCTAACTTTTTCATAATACGGTAACGGTGATTTTTAACTGTTTGTTCAGAAATAAATAGTTTTTCTGCTATTTCATTTGCCGTTAATTGTTGACATAATAATTTAATAATTTCTATTTCCCTCTCGGTTAAGTGGTAGTCATTTTCTGATTTAGATGTATTGTAAATCAAATGTTTGGCATAAACGTCGTACACATCTTTACTCAAATACATGTCGCCGTCGATTACTTTTTCAATTGCATTAATTAGTTCTTGCTTGTCAGTGTTTTTAAGTAAATAGGCACTTATTCCCATCTCTATTAATTCTATAACTTTTGAATTGTATTGATGTGAGGTAAGAATGATAATTTTAATGTCTTGGTATTTCTCTTTAATTATTCTAGTGGTTTCTATGCCATTTAATTCAGGCATTTCGATGTCCAAAAAGACAATATCGTATTGTTTACTTTCAATTTTAGCAAGAGCAATTTTGCCATTCTCTGCTTCATCAACCACATTTGTTAAATTCGTTTTAATTAAAATTTCAACAATAGCTTCTCTGTAAATGGTATGGTCTTCAACAACCAAGATGGAATACAATCGATTGTTCATAGTTTAATAGGATTGCGAATTGACATATTGATTTGAAATGCATGATCAGTTTTTAACTTAAAATCAGCATTAATGATTTTTAATCTTGAAACAATGTTTTTAATGCCAATACCATCCTTTTCAAAAACATCATCTTCTATTCCAATTCCATTGTCTAAGTAATCGAAATAAAGTGTTTTTTTAGATTCGTTGTATTTAAGCACAATTTCAATTTTATTGGCTTTACTGTGTTTAGCGGTGTTTTGAATTAATTCCATAAGAATATAGAATAAATGAAATTTTACGGTTTCATTGAATTTTAAATGTTCAATTTCAGAAGTGAATTGTATCTGAATTTCTGGAGTTTGAGCATTAATGATATAATCTTTAAAAACAAGATGTAAATGAGTTGACTTTAAATTAGTAGGCATTAAATTATGTGAAATTTGCCTAATTCTATTAATAGCTAGGTTGATGTCATCTCGAATTTTTGTTTTAATACTGCCAAAATCGTCGTCATTACACTGAATTGTGTCAAGTTTTAAATTTATGGCAGACAATTGAGGATTCAAAGAATCATGCAAGTCTCTGGCTAATCTCTCTCTTTCGTTAAGTTGCCCAATTAATAAATTATTTAATGCTTCATAATGCTTTATTCTAAGATTTTTATTGTAACGATAAATCAGAATAAAAAAGAAAAAAGCAAGTACAATGAAAACAAAAATAAAAAGAATTATAATGTTTAGGATTAATTGAGCTTCTGTTTGCATAAAAAAGAAATCGAATATAAGATATTGCAACTAATATTTCCAACAGTATTTAAAATCAAAAAAGTAAAACTGAAACTTTCTTCGTAGGCTGTTTTAATTTCAGACAAGGGAAATATATAAACATAAAATGTAATTAGAAAATACATCAATCTGCCAGAAAATATCCAAAAAATAGAATTATTCAGAGGGCTGTAATTGTAATTTTCAAACAATCCAATTAGGACAATTAACGCTTGTATAATGAACCCAGAAAATATTACAATAAATATAAAGGAATCATAGTAATCATTTACATTAATAAATAAAGGAAGGAAAACTAAAACAATACTTAAGGAGGTTAAAAATAGATTGAAACGGGTAATAAAACGCTTTTTACTGTGAAAGCGACTAAGAAACCATGTAAAAAAGTTAAATTCAAAAATTACAAACATCTTAAACGACCATATGTTTTCAATGCCGTTAAGCCCTGTAATAACTGAAATACATTCAAATAATACAGAAACTACAATAAAAAGGAAAAAAAAAGATTGCTGTAAATCAAGTTTGTTGTATTTAATTATTCCCGTAATAAAAGGAAATAACATAGAAATACTAGACAATAAAAGGACAAACATTCATTAAGAATTTAATAAATTAGAGTTACTGCAACTACTAGGACATTTTATGCCATGTTCTGCTAAAATCCCATTTTCTATGTCGTTGCTATTTACATCAGTACCCACAATGACCATAGTGGACTCATTGTTTGCCTCTTGAGCGTAGTAAATTCTAATTCCGACACAATTGGGTTGATTTAAAATAGACTGAATTGTTGATTTCCCATAAAACAAAGCAATAGTGGTATCAATGGGTTGGCTGTTTCTGAAATTAGCGGTTAATTCTGCAGCATCGTGCAAACTAATGTAGTGGTTTTCATTTCCTGTAAATGGCATGTTATGAGTTTTTTAATAGATTCAGTTGCAATTTTAATTAAATAGTACTTTATAAACAAATTGAATCGTAAATAATAAGGGTATACAGAAGTGTTTTTTTTTCGATTTTTAAAAAATACTGTTTTTACAGGGTTTTACTTATCTATTGTTTTAATAATTAGAAGTTACTTTGTGATAAAAAGTACATATTAATGTGAATTTTTTTTTTGAATGTATTTTGAAATTGGGTTGAGTGAAATTATTCATAACTTTGCTGAATATTTTTAAAAAAATTGAATTTTACAGATTTTAACCTCGAGCCCTCCTTGCAAAGTAGTATTGAAAGCATGGGTTTTGTCAATGCAACTCCTATACAAGAACAAGCCATTCCAATTATTTTAGAGGGTAAGGACTTGATAGCATGTGCTCAAACAGGTACTGGTAAAACGGCTGCTTTTTTATTGCCCGTTTTAAATAGATTGACCAAAGATCCCTCCGATTATACAGATACATTAATTGTTGTTCCTACTAGGGAACTTGCTATACAAATAGATACAGCACTCCAAGGGCTTACTTATTTTTCGGGAATTAGTTCCATGGCTATATACGGAGGAAATGATGGAACCGCTTTTCAAAATGAGAAAAAAGCATTTGTAGAGGGTACTAATATTATAATAGCAACACCAGGTCGATTAATTGCACACCTTAATATGGGTTATGTAAAGTTTCCTTATTTAAAACATTTTATATTAGATGAAGCTGATAGGATGTTAGACATGGGTTTTATAGAAGACTTATTCAAAATAATTAAGTTTTTGCCACCCAAAAGACAAACATTAATGTTTTCTGCAACTATGGCACCCAAAATTAGAGAATTTGCCAAAAAACTTCTTACCAATCCGGCTGAAATTAGTTTGTCTATTTCCAAACCAGCAGCAGGAATTACCCAAAGTGCCTATTTGGTATTCAATAATCAAAAAAACAAACTCATAAAGTACATACTCAAACAAAAAACGTATCAAAGTGTAATTGTATTTGCTAGCACCAAACAGATGGTCAAAGTTCTTGAACAGGAATTACACAAAGATGGATTAAAAGTAAAATCAATACATTCCGACCTTGAGCAAAATCAGAGAGAAGAAGTATTAAGGCTTTTTAAAAACAAACAAATACAAGTATTAGTTGCTACAGATATACTTTCGAGAGGAATAGACATTGACGATATTGGTTTAGTTATAAACTATGACATTCCCAATGAACCTGCAGATTATGTTCATAGAGTCGGTAGAACAGCCAGGGCGGAATCAAAAGGAGAGGCCATTACATTTATCAATGAAACCAAACAGTTTCTATTTTCAAACATAGAATCTATGATTGGCTATTCAGTAAATAAAATTGAATTACCTGAAACTTGGGGTAGTCGTCCTGCTTATCAACCCGAAAAGCCCGACACAAATTTTAAGGATAAAAAACAAAGGCATCAAAAGCCCCGAAATTAAAGTCCAAAAGAGTATTAGATTTTAGCACCATATATTAGCACCATACATACGTATATATATAGGTGTAAATTTTGGCTCAGAATTTCAAGTCATAAATCATACTTTTTTATTAGAAAGAAGACTTGAATTGTTACTTGTCAGAACTCAATTTACCAATCATACAACTTGCATAACTCTTAAGTTGAAGTAATAAACCATTTTCTTCTGTTGCTTCAGGATAACCAATAGCCTTTAATTGTGCCGTTATTATATCACGATTAACAATGCCTTGGTGAATAATAGTGATATTATTAGAGTCCAAATCAATATTAATTGAATCAATTCCGTGCAATTCTTTCAATTTGTTTTTAATTGAAGTGGCACAACCGCCACATTTGAGGTTAGCAACAATAATATTTTCAGTCATAATAGTGTCAAAATTACTCATGAAACCCATTATTATCTATGATGCAGGTCATTTTTTGATAGTTAACTTAATATTTTTATATAAATACAACCTTAAAAAGTAATTTTTTTCAATTTTTTTTAGTTTTATAAGTTGCGTAGAACGAGTAATAGTCTAGTGTACGGATTGTTTAAATAGTTGAAAAAAAATAAAAAAAAGCAACTTTCAAAAAATAACCAACAATTAATTTGGAAAGTAATGAAAAGGTGTTACTTTTGCACCCCGTTCTGAGAGAGATTGTTGAGTTAGATAGAGCTAGAAAAAATAAAATAATTTTATTTTGTTTTTAATAAAACTAGC
>JBIPNH010000152.1:0-4814 GCA_044373665.1 Bacteroidia bacterium | reverse complement strand
TCAACTCAACTCAGATAAAATCGACCCTTATTTATTGCGTTCCAAATTGGTGTATATTCCACAGCGCGTTCCAAGATGGTATGGCACTTTAATGGATAATCTACAATTAACACTGACCTACCATGGCATTACAGGTCAGGATAATCTACTTTGGGTGGAAATGATTATTGCCAGATTGGGACTAAGACCCTATAAAAACTTGGGATGGAACAGAATATCTTCGGGATACAGAACCCGATTTGAATTGGCAAAATCTTTATTGAGAAAACCACAAATTATGCTTCTGGATGAACCCCTTTCTAACTTAGATATTATTTCTCAACAAACTATTTTACAAGATTTAAAATTCCTTTCCGAATCATCGGCACAACCATTTGGACTCATCCTTAGTTCACAGCAATTGTACGAGGTTGAAAAGGTTTCGAACATGGTTATTTTCTTAAAAAGAGGAGAAGCAAAATACCAATTTAAAAACAATACTGATGAAGTTCAGCAACTGGTATACGAAATAGAAACAGAAGCAAGTCGAGATGAAATCAACAAAGTATTTGGTGAATTAAATCTTTTGGACATCAATTATAATGGCGGCGTTTATGTCATTCATTTTGACCCCAACACGCCCAACAGTGCAGTTTATAACTGCATTGGCAAACATGATTTAAAACTTAACTATATCAGAAATATCACCCATTCATCAAGACGCTTTTTCATCAATTAATACACTATGTTAAAATCACTTAATCAATACTTATTAGTCCATTATCCATTGTTATGGAATACCCGTTTCTTTAACGTGTTATTATTTGCAATCATTGGACATATCATATTTTTCATTATTGGACAAATTTCCGTCCATTCTATTCGAGATTTTTATGACAGAGATGACTATACTGAACTATTTGAGAGCGCTGTTGTAGGCCTTTACTCAACACTTGTCATTGTGTTATTTTTTATCATTTGGCTTATTTACTATTTAAGAAACAATCCCTTTAAAAGTTTTTATCCTGTCACTAAAACATACCTTATCAAAGAGTTTTTCACTATCTTGTTTATCTCTTTAATAACTATCACATTTTTTAATAGTTACGAGTATGGTAGACACTTAAAAAAAATAAAAATAACTGAAAATTTTGATCCAATCAAAGAATCGCACATTATCAATCAAGCCAATTGTTTTTTACCTATTGAAACTTATAACTTTGAGAGTGCAGCGCATTGTGATACAATTTATCGCGACTTAGATGTTCCTGATTATATTCCCAATGACAGTTGTAATGAAGACGCATACAGTTCTTCTTATGAAAATGAATTAACCGAATCAATACCAGCTGAAGAATATCCAGCAATTGCACCAAGTGTAGAAAGGGCTAAATTTTTTAGCTACCTCAACTACTGTAGTATAAGTCATGCCATTGATTTAGACAGTAATATCAACTCAGACATTTATACTATCAACGCTCAACGTTGGTTAAAAAACAAACAAAAAGACTCTATTGAAATGGCATTAGTGGCCTATCAAGAGCTATTAAATAAATACGAAATAAGATATTCATTTAATCCCAAAACCTTAACCAATTGGTGTTTTGAAACACCTCAACATGAAGTTTTACATGATTTTTATTCGTTAAATTATTACGATGTCATCAATCCAACATACCAAAATTATGGAGAATTTAGCTATGTAGAAACTGTTGTTAATGAAGTATATGACAATAATAAAGCGTCCTTTTCAACCCTCTTTAATTGGGAACTTTACTTTTACTTTTCACTTTCTATCTCCATTATTCTAATCATGTTCAGGATAACCCGTCTTAAACCTTGGCTTATAGCCTCAATAGGCATGGGCGTTTGGTTTATTTTATTTGCTATTTTAGCTAATTTTACAAAAGACAATACTTTGCAATATGTATTCATTACTGCATGGATTATTTTGTTCTCTATGAGTTTCTATTTGATTAAAAGAAAAAGTAAAAAGATACTTTCTGCTACCTTTTTAATTTGGAGTATTTATGGTTATTTAGCATTAATACCTATCATTTTTAATTTAATCAGAGAGAACACCCAAGAAGTTAAAATGTGTGTAAATCGTTTATGGAAAATCATAACCCCTGAGCATCCTATTCATTCTTGGATCATCAATAACAAAGACACCATTAACATGATAAACATTACTTCTTGCATCATTTTTATCGTTTTGGTTATTATTCCATTGGCTTATAAATGGCAGTCGAACCCCAATGAATAATGAACGATAAATAGTTTATTTAAAGACGATAGTCTCTACACTTAAATAGCGTCCTGTAATGGCTCCATAGGCATTAGGCACATTACCTGTAATTTGCGAAGGCTGAGTAAAAGGGTCGTTCTGAAAAAACAGATGTTCGTTGATAGAGGTATAATAATTAAAGGCATTTAAACTCAATGATGAGACATACACTTGCAAATGTATTGTTCTTTGTTGAGGGGTATTGAACAAGCCAAACATACCAACGTTCAAATTTACTTTTTGACCATTAAAATATCGGTCTGAAAACAACAATTGTTTTTTGGAATACCTTGATATTGGCGATTCTGTAAGCACAAATTCTTGTGTGTTTAAGTCTACCCACTCTTCTTTTTTAATAGTATCTATTCCATTCCATTCTTTATAAAAACGCTTTACTTTTATTTCATAAAAATTCTTTAAAATACTTTTGTCATTTAAATGCAATTTCAATTGAAAATAAGCCTCATTACCCTGAAAGAAAAATCTTGAAGAATCCTTAATTTCACTAAAAACAGAATCAGGTGTTTCTTCTCTAATCCAATAATCGCTTTCATTGGTTTTAATCTTAAAAAGATAAATGGTATTAGCTTGGGTTTTGTAAAGACTAGAGTAATAACGACCATTGCCGTTGTTGATGAGTGTAAGTATCTGATTGGTATCCTTGTCGTAAAGCTCTACGACTCCATTTATATAGGGTTGAGCTACAGATTGCGTTATTTGTCCCGAAATACTTAAATCAATAGAAACCAAACTGTCATTAAACAAATGTCCGTTTACAACTAATTTTGCTTGATGGTCGGACAAGTCGAAATTAATTTCCTTTTCGCAAGCAACCAATATAAACACTAGGACGGTATGTAAAAAAAGCTGTTTCAAAATACAATTTTATAATTAACACTTGGCAAAACAGGGAATAAACTAACTGCTTTAAACACTCTATTACCCTCAACATTAAAGGCTGGAATTACATAAAAAGGATTTAAGCGGTTGTAGGCATTATAAACACCTGCACTAAAAATACGGGTGTATTTTTTTCGATTTTTCTTAAAATTAAAACTAAAATCAAGACGGTGATTGGCGGGCATTTGGTATTTATTTCTCTCACCATATACAAAAACTTCACTCTGTGAAATACCATTATTAACCGTATATATTTCCTCGGGCAAAGTAATTCTAGCACCCGAAGCATACACCCACGACATAAAACAATCGACTTGACTTGAAAATCGGTGATTGATTAAAACAGACAACTGATGTCTTCTATCGTATTTATACAAAAAAGGTTTACCTTCATTAATATCATTAAATTGACGAGTATTCTTGCTTAATGTGTAACTAATCCAGCCAGATGTTTTTCCCTTTGTTTTTTCTATCATAAACTCTACACCTCGAG
Organism: Bacteroidia bacterium; assembly: GCA_044373665.1. Lineage (GTDB taxonomy): Bacteria > Bacteroidota > Bacteroidia > NS11-12g > UBA955 > JABMMZ01. The sequence continues at coordinate 1,155 of JBIPNH010000152.1, read as the reverse complement.
CCATTCCGTTTCCAATTGTTATTTTATCTTCCCAATTGGTTTCGGTGCCTAAATAGCTCGATTGGTCTTTATAGTCAATGACATTGTATAATTTTTTAGAGTAAGACTCAAGTCCAAATTCAAACCCTTTTACACCTGAATATTTCAGTCCAGTGGAATGTAAATCAGCAAATTCGGGCAATGCCTTGTTGGTTGAAGGCAACCACAAATCGAGCGGCAAACCCACCGAATAATTGGTCAATAAATGCAAAAACTGACTTGTTCTTTGGTAAGCATAATGTAAATAAAACTTAGAAAAAGGCTCATAATTTATTGACAATCGGGGTTGCGGTAAGTTAAAAACACTGTTATTGGTTACAAAAGCGGCGTAATAAACCCCTGCATTTGCTTCCAAATTATGACGTATTTGATAACTCAATTCTGAGTAGGCAGAATATTCAAAAGAAAACTGACTTTTATTTTCAAAAAAATCGGGCACGTTCAATGCATTGGTTTTTGAACTAATATTTCTAGCAAACAAATGCCTTGTGTAACCAATACCTGACTTTAATTTGAGCGATGAAGAGATGTTATATTGAATGTTGTAAGAAGTAATAACATCATTGATATTAGAAACAAATCTATTTTCAAAGCTATTATCAATAATTCTGTTATTTTTGGTTTCCTCATAAAAATATTGAGAGCCATTCCCAAATTCGTAATTTGTAACTGCAAAATTGAGCCAAGCTGACACTTTGGGATGCAACAGGTGATAATCACGAATTGAAAACAAAGAATTTCCCCAAAAAATGGATTGCCTGTCTTTTTCTTTTAAATTTTGTGTGGGGCTTTTTATTGAAAAATCATTGTTAATAAACGATACATCATTGCCCGTGTATGCGCTTATACTGATATGATGATTAGTGCTAAACTGATGAGAAATTTTGGCATTTAAATCATAAAAGAAATAACGAGAATTGGTTGGCAAAACATCTGAAACATTCAATATATTGGTAAACAAGTCGAGATAAGAACGTCTAGCCGAAAACATTAATGTTGTTTTTTTAGATTTAGAAATGGGTCCATCCACACTAATTTTACTCGACAATACGCCAATTGAAAGTTGAGTTTTGAGTCTTTCCTTATTACCATCTATGGTTCTAACATCAATAACAC
>JBIPNH010000046.1:0-16875 GCA_044373665.1 Bacteroidia bacterium | reverse complement strand
ATTTAATAGTTCAAATACCAGTTAGACAAAGCCTAAATTTAACATGATAAAACCTGTGAATAAAATGTATTTTTGCAGCCCAAAATGTTAAAAAAGGCTTTAATTTTTGTTATTCTCATTGCTTGTTGGAAACTCCAAGCACAGGACACTATAAACAACAAAATACAAGCTCAATTTATTGATGAACCTATTAAAATAGATGGTAATTTAAATAAAGTAGTTTGGAAAAATGCAACTAAAATTAACGATTTCACACAAAGGGAATTAATTCAAGGAGCTAAATCAACAGAAAAAACAGAAGTGGCCATTCTATTTAGTAACGATAAAATGTATGTGGGTATTTGGTGTTATGACAATCAACCTAAAGAAATAATTGCGAAGGAAAACAAACGTGATTTCAATTATAACATCGATGATAACTTTATATTTATTATAGACACCTATAATGACAAAAGGAACGGTTTTATGTTTGTTACCAATCCCAATGGTGCGCGTGCAGACTTACAGGTTTTTAACAACGGTGGTTCAACAAATATTTTTTGGAACGGGGTTTGGAATGTCAAAACCACAGTAACTTCTGAGGGTTGGTTTGCCGAAATGGAAATACCGCTTTATACTTTGAAATATAAAGCAAATATCAAAGATCAAGTTTGGGGCATTAATTTTGAACGGAATATACGTAGAAAAAGAGAACAGGTAAGATGGAAAGCATGGAACAGAAATAACCGCATAGAGCAAGTAAATTTGGCGGGTGAATTACAGGGTTTAAACCGATTGAGTGACAAAAAATTTGTAGAGATAAAGCCTTATGCCATTGGTGGTGGAGAAAAAGCAAAATCAGCTTTTCGTCCTGTAGGGAATGTTGGCGGAGATGTGAATTACTTAATTACGCCGACCTACAGACTCAATTTAACTTTTAATACAGATTTTGCTCAAGTAGAGGCCGATCAACAACAGGTAAATATCACGAGATTCCCATTGTTTTTTCCAGAACTGAGAGAGTTTTTCTTAGAAGGCGAAGATTATTTCAACTTTGGTTTTGGAGGCAATCGCATCATTCCTTTTTACACTCGAAAAATAGGATTAAACGAACAAAGACAGACTGTTCCCATTATTGCAGGTGCTAGAATTTTAGGCAAAGAAAATCGACAAACCTTAGGATTGATGAGTTTGCAAACGGCAGAAACCCCATCACAATTGTCGACCAATTATACTACTGCAAGTTGGCGACAAGACATTGGCAAACAAAGTGTAATTGGCGCAATGACGACTCACAAAATCGACAAAAACGCTTGGCACTCAACCACAGGGGTTAATGGAAGATACAGCACATCCAAATTCCTTGGCAACAAAAACTTAGACATTGGAGGAGCCTACATACAGTCGCATGAACACGATACCACATTCAATCGTCAGGCCTATGCTTACAGAGCATTTGTTCATTATCAAAATGACTTTTTAACCATTTTTGCTTCAAACCAAAAAAGCCCTGCTGCTTTTAACCCTGAAATGGGATTAATGCGAAGACGCGATTTCAAAGAATCATTTGCGTTAATCAATTTAAAACCACGTCCTAAAAATTGGTTGAAATGGATTAGGCAATTTGACTTTGTGCCAACTGGACTAACCTATACTCAATACAACACCGATAATAGTGTTCAATCTTTTGAGTATCAAGTTCGATATTTAGGTTTTGAAACAAAAAAAGGTGAAAAAATTGGGTTTGACTATAAAATAATGGCCGAGGGATTAAAAGACAGCTTTTCGATTTCAGAGGGCGTTTTAATTCCTGACTCAACTTATTGGTGGAGACAATATGAATTTGAGATTAGCACATTTAGTGGAAGAACATTATCGATGTATAATAAATTAATAACGGGTCAGTTTTATGATGGTAAGTCATTACAAACAACGAGTGAAGTGCTTTGGCGTGCCAACAAACATTTTAATTTATTGGTGAGATATAACCACAACAATGTAAAGCTTCCGTCGGGTTCATTTCAAATCAATTTATTAAGCACAAGATTGGAATATGCTGTTAATCCGATGGTTTTTGGTTCTGTTCTCTCACAATGGAATTCGGCAGCAGATGAATTCAGTATGAATTTTAGATTACAAGTTATTCCTAAAGTGGGTACTGATTTTTACTTTATCGTTAACCAAATTTACGATACTTCTTCGGGTGCTTTCAATCACATCCGAACAACGGTACTAGGGAAGTTAGTTTGGCGATTTATGCTTTAATGTGTCATTTTTTCTGTAAAAAGAATATTTTAGTTAAATTCCACTAACAAAAATTTGATATTATTATGATTTATCTTCAAGATGAAAACGCAACATTAATCTATGAACAATGGGTGTAACAACTATTGCAAGAGAACTTAGAAATACAACACCACTGTATATTGCATAAATAGACGAAAAGAGTTTTGCATTTGTGTTTTTCATTTCATCAACAGGTCCCATCCCTGTTAAAATCATTGAAGCATTATAAAAACTATCAATCCAACTTAAGTGTGCAAAATACTTATAGCCTATTACACCAATTATTAGAGAAAATATTATCATCAAAGAAAGTAAAAATATATACTTAAGTAATTTTTAAGTAAATTCTTTGTGAGTTAAAATTCGTTTTTGATTCATAATCTATAATTTAAAAAATAATTTATGAAGACTTATAGGCCTTTTCGTGATAAGTCTTGTAATGAACACCCAAAAATAAACGAGAGTACAATCTAATGCATGCAATTCCACTTACAACAAAACTAGAAGCCACAAAGAAGGCCAAAAAAATCTGATTTTCGTGAATATGACTGTAAACCAAATCAATACCTATAAACGTTAAAGATATCGGAAATCCCATAACACCCAAACAAGCAAGTAAAAACACAAAAGCAAGAAGTGGATGTTCGTATGAATGCCCGTAATAGGACTTTAAATTAAATTTCTTTTCTTTAGATTTAAGTTGATACAGTGCTACAAAACCTAATGTGCCAAAAATGAATATCCCGCTCAAGTAAAAAGACATTTCAATTACACTAAAATGTTCATTAAATAAAATTGCTAAAGTAATCCATAAATGGTTTGTAATTAACATCAACCAACTTAACAAAGGAGATATCCTTTCTGAATAAGCTTTTAAAGTCATTATTAACGCTATAAAAGCATAAAATCCGGGTAAAAAAACAGAAACATCAATGGGCAATAGTTTATTAAAATACATCACAATATAACCGACAATAAAGAATGGAAATATTAAAATCAATATTTTTTTAAAACTTAAAAAATCCAAAACTCTACCTAATCTTCTCATTGGACTCCACAGTATTAAGTTAATAAAGGAATCTAAATTAAATTCTTTCAAACTCAATAAATAGATTGAGTATTTTAGTTTATTAATCAGCGTATTTGGTGAGTCAAATATTTTTATTTTTTGTTTGTCATTGAATATTTGTTCTCTAATTAAGTAACTAACAACCGATGGAGATATCAATAATTGATAAGTTCTTAAAAAAGCATTCCCTGCAAAATGTATTAAAGCAAGAGTCTCCAAACCCAAAGCTAACTCTATGAAAATTAATCCAATTTGTGAAACAGAGGAATAGGCAATTTGGCTTTTTGCTGAAGACTGTACTCGAGCAATAAACATAGCAATTACACTTGTAGACAAGCCAATTAGCACTATGAATACTCTTACTACGATTTGATTTTCCCAAAAAGGAAAGGTTCTCATTAGTAAAAAAACACCCAAATGCACTGACAATGAGCCGTAAAAAATAGCACTTGATGGCGTTGGACCTTCCATGGCTCTAGGCAACCAAGAGGAAAATGGAAGCTGTGCTGATTTTGCTGAAGCTGCTATTACAATACAAATTGAAATAAAAACACCTATAAAACTATGCCCAAGTAAATGATCATGAACCAGTATTTCATTATTTAACTTCATAAATGTGATGTTTTCGTGCCATAGCAAATGGCTAGCCCACATGGTTAAAATTAAACCTACATCCCCTATTCTATAAATTGCAAATACTTTATTGGCATTTTTAACAGGCAAATATCTGTCTCTATAAAAAGCAATAAGTAAAAAAGAAGCTAAGCCCAAAAGCTCCCATCCTAAAAAAAGAGTCTCAAAATTACCTGAGAGAATTACTATGTTGTATCCTAAAAAGAAAAACAAAATAGTATTAAAAAATCTTTTATATCCAGATTCTTTGTGCATGTAAAATCGACTGTAAACAGTTACTAATAATGAAAGAAATGTACCGACAAAGAGATAAACGACTGTAATTTTATCAAAATACAAATCAATAAAAAACTCATATTCATTGGATTTTAATATAGAAATTTCTTTAAGGTTAATAGGTTGGAACCCCTTTTTTATCCAATAAATAAAAAAGGAAATAAATACCAATAAATGAATTAGAATTGTATAAAAAGCAGTGTAAGAAATTACTTTTTCATTTTGCTTTGGGGTGCAAATATTAATAAGAAACCCTAAAAAAGGAATCAGGATAAATAAATTTAATAGGTAACTCATAATTTGTAATCATTTAAAATTTTAACTTCTATGTTTTCAATAGAATTTTCGATAATTTCACTCAAATTAGTCACTGTTTCAATCTTGTTTGTAACAAATTCAAATGGCTCAAACTGATCATTCCTGTAAATATTAATATCATTATTTAAGGGATTTATCGAGACTAGATTAATCCAATTTTTATTAAACCATTCATGTGTTTTTAAATTTTCTTTGATTTTTTTCAAGATAATTTCAGGAAAATGTTCAACAATAACTAATAAACGAATGGGGTCATGCAATTCAATCATTTGACTTGGTAATCCTGGCCTTAAATCCCCGTCTATACCATTTGCAACAGCAAACAAACCCATCACATTATGAGCTAATTTGGTGCCTGCCCCCAATTTGTCATTATCAACTCTAGAAAAGTAATATTCCAAATTAATGCCTCCACAAACAGGTGCAACAGCATTCAATATATTTAATAAATAATCTCCATTTGGGTCAATAGTGTAGTCGTAAGAATTTAAAAATGCACGCCTGTCTAAAAACAAATGTTTACTCAATTCTCTTCGTCCAACAACACACAAAGAGTTAGTTGCGTGATTAAGTTCAGGCCTAGGTTCAAATAAAGAAACAGACCTAAGTTTTACCTTTTCATGAATTTCTTTTGCCGATTCTATCGTTTTAATGGAAGCAAATCGTCGGGAACGTTCCTTAGAATTGAAATCTGAAGCTTTAAAAAACACTTGCTCATTTTTAAAATGCTCTTCTTGATGAGACAAACTTAATTGATCAATATCAAAAAATAGAATAGTGTCCCTTGATGTATCTCTAAGTCCCCCAACAAAATGAGTTGAATCGGGAATATCAATACCTTTAGCCCTTAAAATAGTTCTTACTTGAGGATGATTGCCCATAAAAGACAATACTCTAGCATTTACAGATCCAGGTCTGCCTGAGCAAGCGCCACAATCATATCCTGCATAATGGGTATTATTTACACTCGTACTGCCATGTCCTACAACATAAATTAATGAAGAAAAATCCTTTACTAAACCAATGCTTTTTAATAAATTCTCAACCCTAACAGCCATTTCATCGACCTTAAATCCGACTTGCAAACCATTTATAGTTTTCTCATTATTAATATTTTCAATACTGAGGGTAGATTGCTTATTCATATGCCTAAATGAGTAGCTTGTAGCAGGACTCATTGAAGGTTTGAAAATATTTAGTAACAGCTTAAAGGCAGACCAAAATCCTAAGGATTGAGATATAAACCACCCCAATAACAAGGAATGAGAATATTTATTAAAATGAAAGTCTTTTTTACTTTTTACTTGAACACTTGTTTCTTTTATAAGAAATTGAGGGTTCATTGGCGCTGGACAAACTTTTGAGTAATGCTTAGCATTATCAGCTTGGAAATAAAATTCAACACCAAAGAAGCCTGGAGTTCCGTAGGTTACACAGTTGGGGTCAAAATATTCTAAATAGCGTCTAAATGAACACTCTCTATCGTCGATACAAAAAAGTGCTTGAAAGGATGTGAAATGATTTTTGGGATGAAACTTTTTAGCTTGAGTCATTCCCAACAAAACTTGATTGTAATAAGTTCTTTCAAATGATTTTTGCCATAAAGTTAAAACATTGAATAATTCATTTTTTCTTACTTCTTGAAATAAATGGATTGGTTCACTTTTTAATTGATGTGTAATAGGTGCCCAAACAGGTCCAAACTTTGAATCTAAAGCATCTATTTCTAACAATAATTCAAAAATAATAACTTCTTCCAATGTGATTTTACGGTATTCTAAAAGAGTGATTGGATTGTGTTCAATAGCAGTAACCATTCCTGACCAACCTTGATGTGTAAATTGTTGATCGAATAGATACTGTTGATAATACCTTTCATCACCTACAAGAATTTCTAATAACTTTGAGATTGATAAATGCTTGGAATGTAAAAGTTTTTTAACCCTTTCCCCTTTAAAAAAACTAAAAAAAGAACGATTTTCAAGGGTTTTAATGGAAGCTAAAAAACCTTCGTTATTAACAGGAAATTCCCATATGGCAATCCCTTGGTCAAGATAATTACAAAGTGTTCTAAACAATATTGTTTGTGTATGGGAATCTAAATCAATTTGATATTTCTGACTCCAATGTTTTCTAAGTTGCCCAATTCTAAAAGATTTTTCTTGCGGAAAAACAGTCTCCAACATTAAATTCCTCCAATAAAACAATGCCTCTTGAGAATACTCTTCTACAATTACTTTGTCAATAATATCACTGTGTATTTTCCCTGAAGCAAATAATTGTCTAAATTCATCTATCGACAAAATTGTTTTACTACCAAAAATTGTAGATGATACATTTATTGCTTCAAAAAAATCTTTATCTTGAAAAGCATGTAATGTGTTATGATGAATAAAATCTTTTAGTGGTGCTTGTGCAGGTAAATAATGTTTAATCTGTTCTAAAATAGCTTTAATTTCCATAATCTTTACTTGTTTTAGTAAAATCTAATGCTACTGTTAAACCCACTTGGATGGTATGATTGTTTTCTATCTTTTGTTCTATTTGGCCACTTGTATTTAAGGTGCTATTTTTAAACAATGTTTGTTCTAAAAAACCTATTTCAAGTTTACCAATGTTTGGAATTTTATAACCTAAAGCAACATAAGCTCTGTTTTGGTCAAAAAAATTAGTACCTATGTGTTTGCCAAAGCCAATCATAATTTCATTGTAAACACTCAAATAAAAACTTTTATCTTCAATCTTTTTTCCCTTAATAGGCATTGAAAAACGATTCATGATTCTTAATCTATTTGTATAAACACTATTGCCTTTGATGTAATTAGAATCACTGTTAAGAACTGGTAAATATGAAAACCTTTGTTCTATTCTGATTCTATTTATTTGCTCTAGTTTGCCAATTTGATGCTTAAACTGAATCTGTTCCCAAATTCTAGATTCAGGAAATATGGAATTGACAGGAAACTGACCATAAGGATGTGTTTTAACGTAACAATACCCTGCTGTAAGAGAGATATTATTATTTAATTCGTAATTCAAACCTGTTCTTAATAACAACTGTTGAGGCAAACTCCCCCATTCATTTCTTCGCCATTGGGTTTCAAAGCCAATATTCCAATGCTTATTTACTTTCAATTGACCAAAAAGCATGAACCAAGCATTATGATTAGATGTATTGACTCTGCTTTGTGAATATAATTGAAAATGAAACAACAATAACACTAAGAGTCCAATTTTATTTTTCATGCTTTTTTCTTGTAGAAAAGGTATGATTGGATAATGCTTTATGATTGTCTAAACCAATGATATGAACAACGCCACCATTCGATTCATAAATCAACTTAAACTCATCCAAACTTTCCATTACTGAATGGTCGATTAGTTTTGTTTGATTCAAATCAATCGTTACTGTTTTACCAAATGGAATTGCTTGTAATCGACTTTTAATTCCCAAAAAGTTAGAAAAAATAGCTGACTTTTCAATGGTTACTACATATTCATTTTCGGTAAATGAGACACTTGAAGGAGTTTTAAATATTGAACTAATTGGAGCGCCATTGTATAAATGAAAAATAATTTTCAATACGACACCTGCTGCTATTCCTAATAATAAATCTTCAGCTAATGTAATAATAACCGTTATTAAAAAAACAGCAAATTGGTCTTTGCCAATTTGATACATGTGCATCATTTCTTTGGGATGCGCTAATTTAAGTCCCACAGAAATTAGCATTGCCGCTAATGCTGTATTGGGGATTAACTCAATAAGTGGGAGTGCTAAAATTATAAAAAAGAGAATAAAAAATCCATGAAAGAAATTCGACCATCTTGTTTTTGCTCCATTTTTAACATTGGCAGAACTACGGGCTACTTCTGAAATCATTGGCAAGCCCCCTAAAAATGCTGCAATAGTATTCCCTATTCCAACTGCAATTAAATCTTTATCATTGTTCGACTTTCGTTTATATGGATCTAAAATATCAACCGCTTTTACTGTTAACAATGATTCTAAACTACCAACCAAAGCAAACATTATAACGTACTTTGTAAATAATCCAAATTGCGATAACCCATCGAAATTGGCATTGTATTTAACGTAATCAAATATATTTCCAATATGTACCAATGCATAAGAAGGTTCTGTATATTGAAAATTGAACATCAATTCTGCAGGTATAGCAATAAATAAAACAATTAATGGAGCTGGAATTTTCCTTAAAAATAATATCGGAATTTTGTGCCAAGTCATCATAATTACCAAACTAACCACACCAATAAATGTCGCTTTAGCATCTAAATGTTTGATATAAAAGGGTATTTCTAACAATAAATCTATTGGAGATTTCCCTTTGGTTAACATAGGATTGATGTCCAATAGAACTGGTATTTGTTTTAATATAATAATTAGGCCTATGGCAGCCAACATACCGTGAATAGTAGACAAGGGGAAGAAATCCACTAATTTACCTAGTTTTAAAAAACCAAATAGTATTTGAACCAAACCTGCAACAACCATTATTCCACAGGCAATTTGCCAGCCTGTTTCTCCACCACCAAAATCAGACACCGCACCAGCAACTATCACTATTAAGCCAGCAGCCGGACCTTTAATGGTTAAATGTGAACCCATAAATAAACTAACAACTAGTCCTCCTATAATGGCAGTTAACAAACCTGTTGCCGGAGGAAATTCAGAGGCTTTGGCTATACCTAAACTCAGAGGTAAAGCCAACAAAAACACAACAAAACCAGATATAGCATCTGTTTTATAATTTTCTTTTAATCCTGCTATCCCATCTTTAGGGATAGGCATTTCATTTTTTTTCATTTTTAAAATAATTTATTAGTCTTTTTTACACTTTAAAAAAGACAAAAAAAGCAGTTTTTACACTAGCTTAATGAATAAATCTTTAACTGATGATACAGCAAGTATTTAGGCGATTTATTTAAATAAATGACTTGTGATTGTCTGTATAACTCAAATTGACATGAATTTAAAACAAAATGTAATCTAATGCGATTGTCTAAAACACCAAAACAGCCATTAGAATATTCCTTATTTTCCTTTTCTTCTTCTGATTTTACCGATTCAACTAAGTCGTATAATTCTGATGAAATCTTAAAATCGTCACTTGAATTATTAAATTCAGTACCATTATTACTAAAATTGTAACCCTTGCCTATTAAAAAGGAAGACAGTATTGTTATCGAATAAATCAAAAGCATCAACGTAAAAATTTTACATCGATAAGTTCTGATATTTGATAGAAGGTTTTTCAAATTGGAATTAAATTCGATGCAAATGTAATTAAATTCCTACATCAAACTGCAACTTCTTCAAAATCATTGAACTATTTTTTTTAATTAAATTGACTAAAATACAGCCTAATTGGTTTAAATTTGTACAGCATTGTTTGCCCAATGAAACTCACTCTTATTAAATCCGAAAAAGAACTCTCCTTTTATTCTGCCGATACCGAAAGCAGTTTGAAACTTCCTTTTGTCGGAAAAGTAAGCGCTGGTTTCCCCTCACCTGCCGAAGAATACACCGAACTAAGTTTAGACCTCAACCAAAGTTTAGTCAAAAATCCAAGTTCTACTTTTTATGCCCGTGTTAAAGGTTCTTCAATGATAGATGCCGGCATTAAAGAAGGTGATATTTTAGTTATAGACCGTTCCTTGGAACCTAGCAATGGCAAAAAAGCAGTTTGTTATATCGATGGCGAATTTACGCTCAAAACGATAAAAAAAGAAAAGCAAAAACTTTGGCTTTTACCCGCTAATCCCGATTACAAACCTATAGAAATTAAAGAAGAAAACGACTTTGTTATTTGGGGTATCGTTACTTATGTCATTCACAAAATGTAACCCTTATGTTTGCATTAATCGACTGCAATAATTTCTATGCCTCTTGTGAGCGTGTATTTAATCCTTCCCTCAATGGAAAACCTATTGTAGTGCTGTCGAATAATGACGGTTGTGTGATAGCTCGAAGCAATGAAGCTAAGGCGCTTGGCATTAGAATGGGCGCTCCTGCTTTTGAAATTAAAGCGGAAATAGAAAAACACCAAGTTCATGTATTTTCGTCCAATTACGCCTTGTACGGTGACATGAGTCAGCGGGTTATGCAAACCCTTTCTGAGTTTTCACCTGATATTGAAATATACTCCATAGATGAAGCTTTCTTAAGCCTACACGATTTTAAAAACACGCCTTTGCAAGCTTATGCCTCTTTGATGAAGAAAACCAGTTTTAGAAACACCGGTATTCCTGTAAGTGTGGGCATAGCACCCACTAAAACACTTGCCAAAGTAGCAAATAAAATAGGCAAAAAACACCCATCAAACAGTGGCGTGTATGTGATAGATACCGAAGAAAAACGTATTGAATCCTTAAAAAAGACAGACGTTGCAGATGTTTGGGGGGTCGGTCGGCAATATGACAAATTCCTGAAAGCCCATCAAGTGAATACGGCTTACGACTTGTCACGCTGTAGTGAACAATGGATTAAAAGCAAAATGTCTGTGGTGGGACTTAGAACGGTGAAAGAACTGAATGGTATTTCGTGCCTAGACCTCGAAATGCACGCGCCTAGTAAACAAACCATTTGTGTGTCGCGTTCATTTGGAACCATGTTGAATGAGAAAGCCCCTATTGCCGAAGCGGTTGCCAATTACGCCTCGCGATGTGCTGCCAAACTTCGCCATCAAAAAACCTGTGCCAGTCAAATCCTTATTTTCATACACACCAATCCGTTTAGGAAAGATTTGCCGCAGTACAGCAGAAGTATTTCTATCCCATTACCTGCCGCTACAAACAGCAGTATAGAACTTATAGAACATGCCCTTAGAGGCTTGGACACCTTATACAAAAAGGACTATTATTATAAAAAAGCGGGTGTCATTGTGAGTGAAATTGTTCCTGAAGGCAATATTCAACACCGCTTGTTTGACACTGTCAACAGAGACAAGCACAAAGCAGCTTTGTCTGTGCTTGATAAATTAAATCAACAATACGGAAAAGACACCGTAAAAATAGCCTCGCAAGGTTTTGCAAAACGCTGGCAACTCAAACAGGAGAAACTATCGCCCAATTACACCACCAATTGGAACGACTTAATTGAGGTGAAAATTAAGTAAAGGTTCAAGTAAATATAACTACTATTTCAATAAAGAAAAAATAAAAACATCACTTTCCTAAAGCGTAGTTCTTTTCAAATTTGTTATAAATAAGCAAAATCAAAAGTCCGAACAATACTGCCACTATAACCAAAATATTATTCATAAGTCCTTCGGTTGAAAATGACAGCCTAATTAAGATTGTTGAGATGATAAAACCTGAATTCCTGATTATTAAGTGGAATTTGTCGGTGTAGAAAAAGGAAACCAAAAGCAAAACAACATCCACAATTACCAAAACAGTGAAAAACTGATCAAAAAACACATGGTTAATATTTTGAAAAGATTCTCCCGATTTTTCTATGGATACATAAGCCTGTATTATCCATGAGGCAAAGGAATAAATGGCTAGTATTAAAACAACCGGAACTAGCAAAGAGGCTATGTATTTTTTTATCTTGGTGTACCTTAGTGTTTTTTCAAGCTCAGCATCATCGTTGTCTAATTTTGTATCTTTCTTTAAACTCTGTTTGTAAAACAAAAAGATTAGGAAAAACAGCAAAAGAGAGGTCACAATGTCATAAGTAAATTGTAAATCATATTTGATGGTCAACCAATCAGGCGAAATTTTAAGGTTAGACAAATCTTTGAATAAACGCCTCATAATAATCAATAAAATAATTTCGTATTGCTTATTGATGTAGGTTGTTAAGGACTGCGGTAGATAATAAATGAGCAAATAAACTTCATATACAAGAATAAATGAAAATGGAGTGTAGATTGAAGATATTGGACTTTCGAGCAGACTGGATGATTTATTCAGAGGGATTAAATCAAAATTGACGAGCAATATAATAATGAGGTGGACAAAGAAACTAAGCAGTGCAATGATTAAAAATATTTTTTCAATTCGACTTCTAGTTTTGGGCGAAAGAAATAGTTTATGAAAAAAATCTAATTTAAATGGCATTTTTGGGTTGGAATTTTAATCGAATTATGATGATAATTATACAACAAAAAAATATATTTAATTGTTTGTTTAAAATTTAAAAATATTCAATTATACTTCCCTTCTACTTGGCTCAGGCGATAGAGAAGATCTGGCCGAAACTAGGCACAGGATGAGTCCTAACTCTATTATCCTTCAACTCTACACAATCTGTAATAGGTAAGACCTTTTCTTGACTTAGCTACTGTTCCATTCTTTTCTAATGACCATACATTGTGAAAACGTTTGTTCGTATTACTTGTTTGCAATAAAACATTTTTACCTTTGAGGGTCCATTTTCCATCGACAATTATTTTTTGAGTTGAAACTGAGAAGTCTTGGTAGTAAAATGTGTAATCCCTATTTAATGTTAGTTTAATTTGCGATGGATTCGATGCCGTAACACCAAATGTACCTATAAAATTGTTTTGATTTGAACAAGTAAATGAACTGTATAACACAAATAATGTTAATAAAAATAGGGAGTTAATTGATGTTTTCATATTGTAAATTGATTTCAAAAATGTTTGAATAAACAAATATAGAATAAAAAATTAAAACTAATCAAAAAACAATTCAAACCTAACTCAATAGACTCATTATTTAGTTTCCTTTATATTCGCCAATTTTATTTTCTAAATAATTAATCATTACTAAAACAATATAGATTTAAAAACTCATCATATTCTTGTTGAAATGTTTTTCTTTGATGATGAGATTTCTGATTTTTAATATATTGAAATACTTTTTCTACACCAGATTCAGAAATAGAGTAAGCTGCATAACCTGTTTGCCAAGAAAATTTATCGGCTATCATATCTTTTTGATTGATATAATGTGAACTACTGCCTTTTATTTGTTTCATTACTTCCGCTATCGATTTTTGTGAACTCAGCAAAAACAGACAATGAATATGGTCTGGCATACCATTGATGATTCGAACTTGGCAACCTAGCTCTATAAATTGTTCTGAAATGAATTGATATACATTTCTTTCAATAGAATCGTTAATTAATGGAATCCTATCCTTTGTTGCCCATATTGCGTGTATCCAGATTTTATTTATTGAATGAGACATGTGTTATTTTAATTTTTTGCAATATAAACCATTAAAATGGTTTGATTAATTATCTGTTTTATATTAACCCACGGTTAAAACCGTGGGCTATGGGATAAATTCAATATTTATTATAATGAATGGGGCAATTTGTATTTTTTATTATTGGTTATATAAACCATTAAAATGGTTTATATAGTTCACGGTTTCAACAAAGCCCACGGTTTCAACCGTGGGTTGTAGGATGCAATCAATATTTGATGAATGGATTTATCCATTTCCCTCTACAATTTAAATTTCCTCCTCCGTCAATTCACCAAGTTGGCTCTCTGTTTCAAGTATCCTTAATTTTGCTCTTGCAATTTTTCTTTTGAGGATATAAGGCATGGCAAGAATCGCTAATAAACTTAAGAGAGACAATGGCAATGTTAAATACAAAGACACCCTTAGCCAACTACTGTAATTCCAGAAAACAACATAAAACACCACTGAAATAACATTTCTAATCGCCCATAAGACCAATTTCTTTTTCTTGTATTCAGGGTCTAAAATGGTATTGGTTGAGGCCTGTTCTAATTCCCTTTTAAAACCCTCGCTTATTGTTTCATTTTCTTCCATGTGTGTTTACTTATTACTATCAGTTGGTCAGTATTAGTGCAAATATATTTAAAAACTGGTTCTTTTTTAGCCATTAAATAGAATGCAATTGGGTTATTCTTTAATCAATAAAAAAACCTATCCTTTTTTGGGGATAGGCTTTTTTAAAATTCTAATTTATTTTTTATTACAAACCCGCAACTACTTTATCTTTGGGATATTTAACCTCGAATGAAAAACGGAGTTTTTTAATATCCTTTGGTTTTATGTTCATAGCCCAAGTGAGTTTTCCGGTTACTTCGTTGTAAACGGCTTTATCATTGTCGATTAATGTTACTTTAATCATAGGGTCTTTTGAAACCGGTATTTGATCGTCTATTTCGAAATCTAAAGCGATGCCTTTGGTATTTCTAACCGTTATCTCAATGGTTTTTGTAACAACTCTAAATTCACCCAAAATGGTTTCTTTGCATTTTTCTTTAACATTCTGACGTTTGATAACAATAGACTTGTCTCTACCTAAATTTACATACAAGGTGTCTTTCAAACTTTCTGGATAAACAGAAGTTGTGCCTATATACGATTCGTCAAAGTAGATTCTAGCCATGGCCGGAATTAAGTTCAAATCCTCCCAATTGGAAATTTTACCCATTAAAAATGCATCACTGTCCAACTTAGGAACTGCCAAGTAAGCTAAATTAACAGGCACTTCGATGTTGTTGATAATCACATGGTGCGACTTGTTGTCAGACTGAATGTTGTATTTGGTTTTAATTTCGTATTCCGTTCTTAGTAAGTTTCCATTGACCGTGAAAAGTTGTTCTATTTCACTGTTGTTATTTCCATTCATTTCTACACCTCTTGTATCATCTTCTTGCATGCTTATGTTCTGTTCCTTTAAACTTTTACTAGGTAATGTATTATAATTTAAAGCATTGGGAGTTTTATTTTTTTTGTAAAGATTGTCGGTATAACTGTTGGGATAGCCAAATACTAAGTTCCATTCATTCAATACAGGTTTGGTGTTTCCTATAGATGGATTACTTGTAGATAAAACCAAAGAAATGTCTTTCCAATTTAAACCTGAGTTTTGGTAAACTTGGGCACGGTATATCAGTTGAATTTTAGAACTTCCCGATGTAGATTGTATATCGTATAATGGCATCCAACCTGCATTGGCAATATAGTATTTTACAGATAAGTTGCCGGTGATTGGAATTGTTGCCTCTATAGTTACTATAATTTGATGAATGGGTGTGCTTAAATTGGGGTCAACAAATTGGTGATTAGATTGTAAGTTGACGAAGTGATTGTATCGGGTTTGTAGTATGTTTTTTCTTTTCTCTAATTTATTTAATCGTTTTTCAACGTTTAACTCTTCCTCATCAATATTGGTCAGTCTATTTCTTAATAAGTCCAAGCTTGATTTTAACAATCCCAATGAATCTTTGGCAAACTCCCCTTTAATT
The DNA here is from genome assembly GCA_044373665.1 of Bacteroidia bacterium. GTDB lineage: Bacteria > Bacteroidota > Bacteroidia > NS11-12g > UBA955 > JABMMZ01. The sequence goes on along the minus strand of JBIPNH010000046.1, from coordinate 1,085 downwards.
AAACGGTTGTTTAAAAGCAATTGCCTTTCGCGTTGGTAACCGCTTATTTTATTGTTACAGTCTTTGATAAGGTAAGAAAGATCTTCCAATGAATCGGTGATTTTATCAATCATGATTTGATAGTTTTGTTCAATTTTATTGGTTTTAGCTTGTTCGGGATAACGCAAAGATTTCCTTGAATCGATGATTAATGCGCCTTTAAAATACGCAGATATTGACTGTTCATCAACATAAGGCGATACACCTTCGAGGATAATTTGGTTGGTTCCTGCCACTAAATAAATAGACTCGAGGTAAGAAATTTCAGCCCCGCTTAAATAGACGGTTGCTTTTTTGGGTTGCGGCTGAATGGTTTTAATTGTTTCCGCTTGTGCTAAATAAGAGTAACAAAGTACGAATATTAATATTAGATTTTTCATACCCTTTATTCCTCTCAATTGAAAAAGGTAAATAAAAAAAGCTTCTAATAAATCTTATTAATAAAACTTATTAGAAGCTTAACTGTTTTTTCTGTTAATTACTGATACTGCTGCAAAAGTTTCACCAATTCGTGTTTGGGAATTGCGCCGCTTTTTCTCCACAACATTTTACCTTGCTTAAAAATCATAAAGGTAGGTACTCCCTGAATTTGATAAGCACTGGCTACTTGCGGATTTTTGTCAACATCTATTTTGATAATGGAGGCTTTTTCACCCACCATTTCCTTAACTTCTTTGAGCACAGGCGCCATCATTTTACATGGTCCGCACCACTCTGCAAAAAAATCAACTAAAACGGGCTTTTCACTGTTTGTAATTTCTGTAAAATTCATACTAATTAATTGGTTTTAATAGGTTCTTTTTTTAGTAAACTTAATAATAATCCTCCCATAATAGCACCGTAAACAGTACTGTTTAATGGTTTGGAAGTAATGGCGCACGAACCACTTGCACAACCAACAAAATGGTAATACAAATAGCCACCCGTAGCACCTAATATTACGCCAATAATAACTAGTGCATTTTCTTTAACGAACTTCTTCAAATTCAACATCTTCTATAGATTTATTGTTACTTTTTTTGATTGGAGTAGCACAAGCCCCACCT
>JBIPNH010000151.1:0-4861 GCA_044373665.1 Bacteroidia bacterium | reverse complement strand
TTTTGTTCACAGTGATACTTGTTTTTTTTCAGCAGGTGGAAAAGGTGGCTATATCGAAGAATATGATTGGTCTGGTAAACTATTGTGGAGTTATGAAGTATTCAATGATTCACTAACTCAACATCATGATATTGAAATTATGCCTAATGGCAATATCTTGGTTTTAGCATGGCATCACATTACTAAACTTGAAGCAATTGCATTAGGTCGTAGGTCCGAAAATTTCCAACAAGGTTCAGGTGGTGACCAATTGTGGGGTGAAAGAATAATTGAATTACGTCCAATTGGAAAGGACAGTGCTGAAATTGTGTGGCAATGGGATTTGTTTGACCACATTATTCAAGATGTTGATGTCAATAAACCCAATTTTGGTGTTGTATCAGATCACCCTGAGTTGATGAATATTAATTACGCAACCAATTTAAAAACATACGATTGGATACATGCTAATTCTGTAGCATACAATCCCAAAACAGATCAAATTATAATTAGTACACATAATATTTCGGAAGTTTGGGTCATTGACCACAGTACTTCCAAGTCTGAAGCTGGAACCCACCAAGGAGGAAACTCAGGAATGGGAGGAGATATTATATACCGTTGGGGAAATCCAGAAGCCTATGGATGGGGTACAAGAAATGATCGTAAAATGTTTAAACAACATGATGCTCATTGGATTCCAGGGGGGTATTTAGACTCTGGTAAAATTATGATTTTCAATAACGGTCAAGAAAGAGATACATTCTATTCGACAGTTGATGTATTTCAAATTCCAGATTTGTCAAATAATGCTTATAAAATGAATTTACCATATGGTCCAAATAACTTTTCATGGACATACAAAGATTCTATTCCAACGGATTTTTTCTCAGTAGTTATCTCAGGAGCAAATCGTTTGCCTAATGGAAATACCTTGATTTGTAGTGGTGTTCAAGGTCGATTTTTTGAAGTTACTCCCAAAAAGAAAATTGTTTGGGAATATAAAAGTCCATTAGTGGGCAATACGATAAGTACTGATGGAAGCGTTGGAAATGGTTATGTTTTCAGATGTTCTTTTTATCCCAATACATTTGGCGCATTTAGAAATAGAACTTTAACATCTAAGGGGGCAATAGAAAAGAATTCTCGTCCTTACACTTGCAATTATGAAAATATTGCACCTAAGTTAGTAAGACTAAACCCTGAAAAAGAAGCTAAAATGATATTGCCAAGTGATGATTTAGCTATTGAGTTTAATGAAACGGTTTTGAAAAGACTAGCAGGTACAATAAGGATTTATGCAAACAACACATTATTTGAAACAATCAATGTAACATCGAGTAATGTCAAAGCAAATGGAAGAGTTGTCGTAATTAATCCTGTGAAAGATTTGCCTATTAATTCAAAAATAGAGGTTAATGTAACCGCCAATTCATTTAGAGATTCGTCTTTCAATATTTATGCACCTGAAATTAAAATAGCAGATTGGTACTTTTACACTTTAGAAAAGAAACCAGTAGTGAGTCGTTTGTCTCCTGAAAATTTAAAAGTGAATGTATTGCCGAATGTAATACCAAGTATAACATTTAAAGATAAAATAAGCAAAGCAAACATTGGAAATATCTCAATTTTTGTAAACGGAAATCTAAAAGAAACTATTGCTGTAGGAAGCAATGCTATACAAATTGTGGATTCAGTGGTTACAATTACGCCAACCGAAGCCTTTAAGCCAGGTTCTTTAGTCGTTATATCAACCGATTCATGCTTTATTGATGAATACAAGCAAAAAAGCTCTCCAATAGTCTATGGTACTTGGTACTTCACAATGGCAGCCTCACCAAAAATGAGTCAGTTAACTCCTACACATTTGTCTAAAGATGTTTCTACAACTTCACCATTGACAATTAAGTTTAACCAAAATGTAACAATAAATTCAGGTAGTGAATTAAAACTATATCAAAACAAACAATTGTTTAAAACAATTTCAGCGAATAGTAGTGAAATTATGATTGTTGATAGTGTTCTTACGATTAGCCCAAGTCAGAGCTTTGCAAATGGAGCTTTTGTTGGAATTCAAATTCCTGCTAATTTCATTAAAAATGATTTAGGTATTTTTTACGAAGGAATTGATACTGCCAAATGGATGTTCAAAACTGCGGGAAAGCTGAGCGTTAATGAAAGTTTGTCGTCAGAAACCATCGTTTATCCTCAACCCGTTGTTGATTGGCTTAAAATAAGTTCAAGTGAAACAATTTGGTCTTTAGAATTGGTGGATATTTATGGAAGGGTAACTGTTTTGAAAGCGAATGAATCTTCAATGGTTGATTTGTCCAATTACTCTTCAGGTATTTATACTTTAGTTATTAATAAAACCAAGCTCTTTAAGCTTACCAAGATATAATGAGTGTGTCTCAGATTATTTAAAATGTTAGTTGAAAATCCCCAATCCAATTGGGGATTTTCTTTTTATATGTCCCCATGGATTTAATTAAAATCCTTATTGATATATTATGTTGTATACACGAATGTTTTTGTAAGTGTGAACCAAATGAAGTCCTTTTACATAAGGCATTACTTGCTGTTCAAAATCGCTCGAATTACTAATGAGAATATTAGGGTGCCTGCGTTCTATGTTTTCAATAATTAAGCGTTCATCTTGGTCCTTAAAGAATCTAAAGCCATTTATATGGAGATAGTAAAGAATGTTATTGGGTGATATATCATACCCAACCATCACGCAGTCGTTTCTATTGATGCCAATAGCGTTTAATTGTGTTTTAAGCGCCCCATAGTCAAAAGCGTTAATGTGAGACTGTTCCCAATAGTTACCCTCTGTATATCGTTCTCTTAAATATCGTTTTCCAAAGTTAAATTGGTAGTTAAGTCCAACTAGTAAAAAGACAATGACGATTATTTTTAGACTCCAAAACTGTTTTTTTAATTGTGTAATTGCTGTTCCTAATGAAATCCAATTGAGAATAAAGGCAGGAAGTAAACAAAGGACATAATAATCGTGATACTTAAATTGGTGAATCATTAGGGATAAAAAAGCCAAAGTGCCTAACGTGTTAATAGAAGAGATTAACCACAATGTTTTATTCAGAATGGGATATAAAAATAGATTCAAGATTAATAAGCCAAACAAAACATATATGACTGGTTCTGTATAGGTTTGCGAGGGCCAATTAGCCAAATAAACATGCCAATCGTCAAAATAATCATTCCAACCTGTAAAGTCAGGAATTTGCATTAAAAAGTATGCGCTGTTGTGTATTTTACCCAAATGTTGACTCCAAAAATACCATGAAATGGGCAACACCAATGAAATGACTAAAAGGGTGAATAACGTTTTGGGTGAATGAATTTTAAATTTACTTGGAAAGAGTATGGCAATTAAACCTACCAAAAATAGGGTAAGCCACTGAATCATTGAAGTAGTTTTGATAGCAATACTTAAACTCAGGGTTAAGCAAAACAGGAGGGCATCTGTTTTTTTGAGTTGCGCTGGTATAAAAGAATGAATCACAAACCCTTTGAAAAAGAAATACCAAGCACAAAATGCAAGTCCAAGGGAGGCTATGTCAGGTAAAAAATTATTGGCATAAAAAAGTACAATAGGAGAGGCATTGAACAATCCAATGAGGGCAAGAGATATGAAAGGATTGAAATAGCCCAATAACAGAAGAAAGAGTGCATAGATACCCAAACTAAAGACTAAAAAACTAAGTATTCTAAAATAGAATTCATTGTAAGAGCCTATTTTAAACAAACCTGCTGCCAAGAAACTCATTATGGGAAATTCGCACGAAACGATGCCGTCTACACATCTGTTTTCATTGACTTCGGGATAAAAAAAACGAAAACCATTGTAGTAATAATTTTGTGCCAAAGAGAGTCTATCACATTGTGCGCTTTGATGAACGCCCATAGGTGGTTTGTCAAAACTATCGAACCTGCCAATAAATGCATTAAATAGCAGCCAAAAGGCCACAAAAAGCATAAACTGTGTTCGATTTATTCGGCGAATAAAGGTCAAGCGTTTTGGATAATTGGAATTTTGGTTTTGCTTATTTCTTCTATACCGCCATACACGTTTTTAATCAGTAGAAAGCCATTTTTTCTAAGTAAACTAGCGGCAATCATACTGCTGTATCCACTGCTACAATACATGTAAATAACCTTGTCTTTGGGTAGGTTGTTAAGTTGCTGAGGAAGTTCTGTATAAGGGATATTAATAGCTTCGAGCACATGACCACTGTTGTATTTTTCGGAATTGCGAACATCTACAACAAATTCATTGTTAAAGTTAAGGTCGAGCTCAAACTCTTCAGTTGACACACTGATGATGACATCAATAGGTTTTTGTGCAGCTGCATAAGTTTTGAAACCATTTTCCAAGAACACGAGATTAGTATAACCCAATTCATTCAACTGATTGAAAGAGAGTTCATTTTTGTCAGAAACAACCAAAAGTGGGGTAGTGGTATCTGGAAAAACGGTTTTAATTTTTTGTTCAAAAGAGCCATTTAGACCCACATTGATAGACCCAGGAATGAATCCACGTTCAAAAAGGTCGGGAATTCGAGTATCCAGAATTTCATACTGTTGGATTTGGTCCAAGTCAATAAATTTCATGTTACAAACCTACAATAAAAAAAGAAAGAGACAAAAAGAGTTAATAGTTTCCCGAAGTTTTGGGAGGTTTATTTGTTTAGGCGTTTATTTGTTTATTTGTTTAGGTGTTTATTCGTTTAGGTGTTTATTCGTTTAGGTGTTTATTCGTTTAGGTGTTTATGTGTTTATTCGTTTATTCGTTTAGTTGACCTATTGTCATCCTGAGTGATTCAGCTATGCTGAATTATACCGAAGGGTGTCACCCACT
>JBIPNH010000045.1:0-17092 GCA_044373665.1 Bacteroidia bacterium | reverse complement strand
GTGGTCTGTCCAAATAGGGGAGTCAAAATCATCACTTGGGGAAACTGAAATGACCAAAGATTTCAATTTTTTGTTGTATCGATTTAGTTGTGTTACTATGGCAAAATGTTCATCAGAATGAAATCTTCCGTTTATCTGAAGGATTTTTTTTGTTTTGTTTGATTGGAAATAGTTGGCAATTGAGTAGGCCATTGTTGCATCCCATAAAGATTGGGCTAAAATGATATTAAAGGCATTCATTTTTGGCATTACCATTGCTTTTTTTGTACTTGTGTCTTTTACATTGTGACTTGGATGTCCAAATAAATTAGCAAGTTTATTGTAGTAGGCTCCCGAAGCAGTGTCATAAGGAATGGGAGCAAAATATTGTTTTGTGTTTTTATCCAAACTGTTGAGAGCTCTTTGTCCTTTTCTTCCAACAAGATTGGTGTATCTAGTCGGTGAATTGGCACAAACTATATCTATTTGATTTGCTTTAGAATATTCAACCAAAGGTCTGTAGTCTTTGTAATTCGACCAAACTCTAGCATCTTTTGTGAAATGTTTTTCTTTGATAATGTCTTTAAGATATTCATTCATTATCAGTTGAACATCTCTGTCAAACATTTCCATAGACAAACTTGTGTTAGGATATGTTTGATGCATCATTTTTAAAAGTTGAAATTCAATAAGATGAGCGACCGAGTCATTGTGCTCTTCTCCCAAAAATACAACATCATAATTGGCTATTCTTCTTACGATAGAATCGAGTGTAACTTCCTTTTTTAGTTTTGTATCGTATATTTTTACTAATTGGGCATCTATTTGTGCTACAGTATTAAGAGCAATAAAGCCAGTAATTAGGAAAATTGTTTTTTTGAAATTCATTTAATATTTTGAAATTTTTTTGACTTGAAAAGCTCGGACACTACTGGTTACAAAAACCATGTAAATGCCAGTTTTTAAGGAAGATAAGTCTATTTGTAGGTTTATTCTGTTGACGTTATTTAATAGGTTTTGATACCAAACTTTTCCGTACAAGTCAATGATTTTTACATCGAAGTTGCCATTAATAAATTCAGAATGACTAGCATTAATAGAAATTTGACTTGATGGTCCTACTGGATTGGGGTATATGTCTAAATGGATACCGGAACAAACCCCACTGTACCAATTCTCTACCCCATAGACATTGAGTGCTTCACATTGATTTCTGTAGGTAACATTGTTACAACCACAAACCGGATTGTAAAAAGCATCATTACATTGGTAAAACGGTTGAATACGTGCAGGGTTTACACAATTGTTGAATTGCCCAAATACATTTAAGCTCAAAAGCAGTATGGACGATATGAGGGCGATTTTTAAAATAGTAACTTATATTTTTTGGAACCCTAAGTAAGGGTGAAGGCATTCAGGTAAATTGATGCCATCCTCTGTTTGGTTGTTTTCTAACAAAGAAGCAACAATTCTTGGTAAAGCCAAAGCACTGCCATTTAAGGTGTGAACTAATTCGTTTTTACCATCTTTGTTTTTAAATCTGCATTTTAAACGGTTCGCTTGGAAAGTTTCAAAATTGGAAGTCGAGCTAACCTCGAGCCATTTTTGTTGAGCCCCACTCCAAGCCTCAAAGTCATAAGTTAATGCACTTGCAAATCCCATGTCTCCGCCACACAATCTTAAAATTCTAAATTTTAAGCCTAGTTTGGTCAATAATCCTTTAACATGTTCAACCATTTCTTCTAATATTTCGTAACTTTGATCAGGTCTTGCTATTTGAACAATTTCTACTTTATCAAATTGATGGAGTCTGTTTAGTCCTCTCACATGCGCACCATAACTGCCTGCTTCTCTTCTGAAACAAGGCGTATAACCAACATTTTTGATTGGCAATTCGTTCTCTTTTAAAAGAACATCTCTGTACATATTAGTGATTGGAACTTCAGCCGTAGGAATGCAATACAAATTATCAATAGTTGAATGGTACATTTGACCTTCTTTGTCAGGCAATTGACCTGTGCCAATGCCACTTGCTTCGTTGACTAAAATAGGAGGTTGAATTTCATAATAGCCTGCAGCAAGCGCTTCGTCTAAAAAAAAGTTAATTAATGCTCTTTGTAGTCTAGCCCCTTTACCAGTGTAAACGGGAAAGCCCGCACCAGTTATTTTATTACCAAGTTCAAAGTCAACCAACTTGTATTTGTCGGTAAGTTCCCAATGTGGCAATGGATTGGTAGGTAAAATTGGGTCATTTCCCCATTCATAAACAGTTTCATTGTCTTCTGCGCCATAGCCTAATTTTACTTTTTGACTTGGTGTATTGGGGATTTCATACAATTTTGCAGTAAGTAATTGTTCTAACTCTAATTGTTCTAACTCCAAAGATTTGATGGTTTCTTTTAAAGCAAGTGACTCGTTTTTAAGTAAATTGGCTTTTTCGGCCTCACCACTCTTAAATAATTCACCTATTTCTTTAGCTAAAACATTGCTTTTAGCCAAAGCTTGCTCTAATTCTGTTTGTTTTAGTCTTTTTTGCTCGTCTGTTGAAAGGATTTCAAGCACATCGTTTTTTCGGTCTTTCCCTCTCAAAGAAAGCCTTTCTATAACCTCATCTGTTTGGGTTCTTATAGCATTTAATGTTAACATGTTATTAAATGCAAAAATAAGCTACATTATTTTGAAAAAACAGATTTTTTATTTCAAATTATTAAATATATTTGTATTAGTAATATTTTGTAAAATTAAAGCTTGTGAAAAAAATTATTATTGCCTTTGCCAGTGTCCTATTCTTAATGGGTTGTATCCAAAGGGATGACTATAATGCTGTGCCTGAAGTGATAGATGGGTTCAAGCCAATTTACGTAAAAGATACCACTAATTTTGTTGATTCTGTTTATTTAACGCCGCCACGTGTGTTAAACAATCCGGGCAAAATTTACCTTTACAAGCAGTACTTAATTGTAAATGAGTCGGGAAAAGGGGCGCATATTTTCGATAATTCAAATCCGAAAACTCCAATTGCAATAGCTTTTATTAACATTCCGTTAAATTATGATATTTCTATCAAAAACAATGTGATGTATGCAGATGCCTATTTAGGATTGGTTGTAATTGATATTTCAATGTTGCCAAGTTCCATTAGTATACTCAGCTTCATTAGGTATAAAACTAACCGTGTTTATCCGCCACTTCCAAATGGGGGTCCCAATTTTAATTTTGGTAGGAGGATGGATGTTAAAACTTATTTTGAATGTATCGACCCCCAAAAAGGCCTAATAATAGGGTGGGAAGCAACGACTTTAATAAAACCAAAATGTTATCAATAAATTAATAAATTAAACCATTATGAAAAAATTTTTATTCTTCTTCTCTCTCATTCTTTTGATAGGTTCTTGTCAAAAAGATGGTTCGGAATTGTCCTCAAGTGATGGTCCAAACACCACTGGTATTGGAGGTTCAATGGCAAAGTTTGCCTTTCATAAACAGTATTTATATGTTGTAGAAAAGCAATTTTTACAGGTTTATGATGTTAGTGTTGCCTCAAAACCTTTGTTTTTAAAAACCATAGATTTGAACAATACTGCGGTAGAAACCATATTTCCTTATGGAGACTATTTGTTTTTTGGCACTCAAAATGGTATGTTGATTTATAGCTTGAATAATCCAACTACACCTGAATACATAAGCACCTATTCTCATATTGTTAGTTGCGACCCTGTAGTAGTTCAAGATAATATTGCTTATGTAACTTTAAGTACAGGAAATCAATGTGGGAGAGGTGTTAATCAATTAGAATTGATTGATATTTCAGATATTTATAATCCTCAATTATTAAAGATTTATAATTTCAATAATCCTAAAGGATTGTCGATAGATGGAACTTATTTGTATTTGTGTGATGGAAATGCAGGATTAAAAGTTTTAGATGTTACTAGTATTAATAATGTAAAAGTTGTAGAGGCATTTACAGGAATTGACGCCTTTGATGTTATTAAAAACAATAATACATTAACAGTAACTGGCAAAGATGGTGTTTATCAATTGGATTGCACAAATCCTTTGGATTTAAAGCTTATTTCTAAAATCGGGAAAAATTAATTTTTTGTGCTTAATAAATTCCTATTTTGTTTTATTTTGATTTTGTCTCTCGAAAATGTCGTAGGGCAAAGTGAGTTGGAGTTGAGAGACAAGCACAGAGTAAGTTTAAATATTTTTGATCAATCATTAATAACACTTCCTACTTTAAAGGGTAGTTATGATTATAACTTTTTTGATGATTATGACAGATCACATCATATTGTAGTAGAGTTGGGTTACAATTTTAGATCAAACTTAACTCAAGACAATAGGCGTGTAAGTGGATTCTATTCAGGTTTGAAATATGCTATTTACAACAGAAAATCACTAACAAGATTTTCGGGTTTTTCTTTTGGGTACAATAATTTACATACCAATATTGACGGCTATTTGAAAGTGCAAAAAAACATGCCTGGTTTGAGTACCAATGGACAATATTTTGAGTACGAAATAAGAAGGTTCAAACTCCTAAGGAATGCATTAACTCTAGAGCGTTTTCATCAATTTAATGTAATTGATGGTTTTTATTTTGAGGTAAAATATGGTTTAGGTTTAACCTATTCAAGGTATGAAACTCCTTCAGATGTTGTTCAAACAACCTATAGAAATGGGTTTTTCTTTGAAAAAGAGGCGTTATTCCCTACCTTTATTGTTGGTTTGAATGTTGGGTACCGACTTTAATTGCTCCTAGGTTGATTAAAAACGGGTTTTTTCTTCTTCTTTTTCTTCTTGGCTTTTTGATCTAAGCGGGTAATATCTTCACTAACTAAGTCTAAGTTTGCATCATTTTTAGAGTCTATATCCTCCTGAGTTTTAGGTTCTATTATTTCCCCAACCAATTCAGGCGCTTTTTGCCCATTTGCATTCATTTTTAAATATTCATTTACTTTGGCAAGAGGAATACAAATCCATGAATTTTTTTCTTCATAGCTAAACCAAGTCAATCGTTTTAGAATATCTGTTTTTATCATGTAAGCAGCCCCCATTACCGTGTCTAATCTTACGGTTTTAGATTTAGGGAACTCTTCCAATGCATCCATGTATGTGTCTAACTCGTAGTTCAAACAACACTTAAGCTTGCCGCATTGACCGGATAGTTTAAGCATGTTTATAGATAGGTTTTGAAAACGAGCAGCAGAGGTGTTTACCATTTTAAAATCAGTAAGCCACGTGCTACAACACAATTCTCTACCACAACTTCCTATTCCTCCTAGTCTTGAAGCTTCCTCACGGTAACCTATTTGTCTCATTTCTATACGCAACTTAAATTCGTCGGCAAATCGTTTTATCAATTCTCTGAAATCAACGCGACTTTCTGCTGTATAAAAGAAGATAACTTTTTTGTTATCACCTTGAATTTCAATATCGCTTAGTTTCATTTCAAGCTTAAGTTGAATAGCAATTGTTCTAGCTCTTTCTAATACTTTTGCTTCTCTAAATTTTGCTTCTTGGTATTTTTCGGTGTCCTTGTCGTGTGCTTTTCTTTGTATATTTCTTATCGATTCAGAATTATCCTTGATGCCGCGCTTTTTGAGTTGAAGGCGAACCAATTCACCAGCCAAAGAAACGTGACCAACATCATAACCCATATCCGAATCAACAACTACGGCATCGCCTGTATAAAGTTCTAAGTTATTTGAATTTCGATAAAACTCTTTTCTGCTTCCTTTAAATCGAATTTCGATAATATCGAAAGGTTTATAGTTATCAGGCATAGCAGTGTCGCTAAGCCAATTGTACACGTTTAATTTATTACATCCACTTGTTCCACAAGTTCCATTACTTTTGCACCCTTTGGGAGAACATCCCCCTGAAGTACCACAACTTCCACATCCCATTTTGTATATATATTTTAGTTTGATTGAGCCTTAGGCTGTCTCAAGAAATTATTTTTAAGGCTCAAAGATAAATTAATTATAATGAATTTTAAGTTTCCATTTCTGTCAATTTCAAAAAACGCCTGATTAATGGCTTTATAGATTGTCTCTCTGCCCTTTAAATTCATTAGTTTTGATAAAGTTACAATGATTTTTTCTTCCTCAGGTGCCACTTCTGTTGAAATAGAGCGATGTTCCACAATTAGAGAATATCTGAGTAGTTCGAGAATATAATTCAAAAAATGTTTTGCGTCGTCTTTCCCTTTTTCGCTGAAAGATTCTGCCCAATTGAACATAGCTGTTGAATTTCCTTGGTAACAATCGTTTAAAAAGGTTTTAAATCCACTCAAAAAAGAATAATCTATTTTTTCTGATAATACTTTTGCTTTATGGATATTCCCATTTGTCATTAATGCAATATTATTAGAGACAGATTCTTCAATAGATAGTTGTGTAATGAGGTAGTCCTTTATTTCTTCACGACTGTATAGGTTGATTTTTAATAACTGTGTTCTAGATAAAATAGTCGGTAAAATGAGGGTAGGATTTTCGGTAACGAGAATAAATAGGGTATTAGGGGCGGGCTCTTCTATTGATTTTAATAACACATTACCCTCTTTTCCCATGTATTCTGGTAACCACATTATTACAACTTTATACTCCGCTTCATAAGGTTTGAAAGATAACTTTTTGATGATGTTACGACATTCTTTAATGGAAATATTGAGTGTTTTGTTTTCTATTTTGGCAATTTCAATCCATTCATTAATCGTCAGTTCAGGAGAGTCTAAGAGTGATTTTCTAAACAAAGGGAGCATGTCGTCAGAAAGTTCGATATCATCGGCTTTACTAACAATGAATGGAAATGAAAAGTGTAAATCAGGATGGATGTATTGTTGGTATTTGTTGCAAGAAGCACATTTGCCACAACTGTCAAATTCTTGTTTGTTGGAACAATTGATATATTGTGCGTATGCAATAGCCATAGGAAGTGCATTGCTTCCCTCATTGCCATAAAAGAGTTGCGCATGTGAGATTCGGTTATTGTTTACCTGCTCAACTAGTTTTTTCTTAAGAGAAACGTGCCCGTATATATCTGAAAATTTCAAAGTGTTGCAAATATACAAAACGTTTTTTTATCTTTTGTGATACAAAGAAATCATGTTTATAATTAAAATACAAACCTATTGAAAGTAAATAAGTTGAATGTTTTTCAATAATAATTTGTTTTTATGAAATTTATTAAGATTATTGCATTATTAAAATTAATAAATATCATGGAACAAGAAACAAATTTAACCCCGAAAAGAACTACTTTTTTAACTGTATTGTGTGTTTTAACCTTCATAGGAAGTGCAATTGGTGTATTTAGCAGTATTAGTAACATATTAACAGCAGATGTTTCTTCTAAGATGATAGAAACAATGGGAAACTCAATCGATGAAGCTGTAGAGTCAAGCAATGAACAAGGCGCAACTACAATGCAAGATGAATCTGATACATTATTAGATGTTAATGAAATTTTAGATTCAACTAACTCTGAAATAACAGATGCTGAAATGTTAGAGACAGGAGAACAAGCAATAGAGGATGTTGCAAATAATGTAGAAAATAAATCGGCTGAAGCAGCTGCTAATATGATGAAATCATTAGTGGGAGGTATCAGTGCCGAAACAATTAAAAATAATGCCTATGCTTCTATACTAGCTGCTATACTCACTTTAATAGGTGCTATAATGATGTGGAAATTAAGAAAAATAGGGTTTTGGATTTATGTTTTAGGAACAGTTATAGGTATTGTTGCTCCTTTAATTATTTATTCTGGAAATTTATTAGGTGCCATAAGTGCAATTGGAATTGGATTCTTCGGAATTTTATTTGTTATACTTTATGCGATTAACAAAAAACAATTAGTTTATTAAACTTAATTAAAACACATTATTAAAATTATATCATAAAAAAGTCCGTACTTGCAGACTTTTTTAATTAAATATTCTCAATGGAATCAAATCAAATTTTAGACAATCAAGAATTTAAGGGTAATAGCATATTGCCAAATTCAACCGCAGTTTTAGTTCTAGGCATCCTTTCTATCGTTACTTGTTTTTGTTACGGAATTATAGGCTTGGCTTTAGGAATTATCGGATTGGTGTTATCTAACAAAGATATGGCCTTGTACAAAGCAAACAGTTCAATGTACACTGTTGGAAGTTATAAGAATTTAAATGCAGGTAGAATCTGTTCTATCATAGGTCTTTGTTTGTCTGCTGTTTATCTTTTAATAATAGTTCTTTATTTCGTATTTGTTGGAACATTAATTACTTCAGGCTTAGGTTCAGGTTTAAATTAATACAGAGAATCTTTGTTAAGTTGTCCTATTAAAGAACTTGTAGGAATTCCATGTCCGGGATGTGGATTTCAACGAAGTTTTATAAAGTTAATAGAGGGTGATTTGTGGTCTTCTTTAGTGCTGTATCCAGCCTTACTTCCCATTTTATTTTTGTTTATTTATACATTGTTATACTTGATTTACAAGTTTAATAAAGGGACGAAAGTGATTGTTGCTTCTTACATTATTGTTCAAGCAATTGTGTTGGTATCTTACATCAATCAATTATCGCATTTATAAGTCATTTGTTAAGCATAAAAAAAACCCTTAAGATTTTTCTTAAGGGTTTTTTGTTAAAAGTTGTTTTGTTATTATTTCGCAATAGAAACAAGTTCTAATTCGAATATTAATGTTTGGAAAGGTTCAATGCTCATTTCACCTGTGTATGGGTTTTGATTACCTTGACTGCCGTAAGCTAGTTCGTAAGGAATAATAACCTCTAACTTGGTACCTTCTTCCATCATTGTAAGTGCTTTTAAGAATCCTGGGATTGCACCACCATTCAATGCTGTTTTTAATGGAGAACGACCAATGCTAGAATCAAATACTTTGCCGTCTGTGTATTTACCTGTGTAATGAACCATTACTGTATCAGTAATTTGTGGTTTAATACCATTGCCTTTTGCTATTTCTTTAACATAAATACCATCAACTGATTTGTAGTTTTTAGCATTGTTTTTTATGTATTCTGCACCTTTGGTTTTGTTTTCGCCAAATTTTACTTCGTTTAAATACGTCATTGCAATTTGGTTTTCCATTTCTTTAGGAATTAATAAATTGGTGTCGCCGTTTTTCATAACACTCTCAACTGCAGATCTGAAAATATCCCAATTGATTTCTTTTACTTTGAAGTTGTTTAAAATTCTACCTGTGTTAGCGCCAAAAACGTAAGCAAATGAATCTGCTTGATTGGTCATAGTTTTACTTCCTGAAGAAGACGAATTGCATGATGCTATGGTGATAGCAACAATAGCAAGAATTAATATATTTTTCATTTTTTAATAAACGATGCAAAGGTAAGCGTTTTTATATCGTGTTTTTTTAAGTCAAAAAATTATTTTTTCAACGAATATAATTTTGCTTATAGGTCTTTCTGTGAGAGTTTTAAGGGTTTAAAAAGGGACTTATTTAGCGTTTTTAAGAATGTTGTTGATGAATTTTAAAAGTTCATCTTTACCAACTTTTTTCTCGGCTGATGTAATAAAAATGTCTGGCAAAAACTCCCAAGTTTCTAAAAGTTTTTCTTGATAGTTTTTTACATTAATCTCTAATTCTGATGGTTTTAATTTATCGGTTTTGGTGAATGTTATACAAAATGGAATACCACTTACGCCAAGCCATTCCATAAATTCAAGGTCAATTTTCTGAGGTTCTAATCTGGAATCAATTAATACAAACAAGCAAAACAAGCTTTCTCTGTCTAAAATGTAGTCTTGTATAAGTCTGCCAAATTTTTCGCGCGATTCTTTGGATACTTTGGCATAACCATACCCCGGTAAATCCACCAAAAACCATTTGTTGTCAACAGAAAACCTAACAATGTGTTGTGTTTTTCCGGGTTTGGATGATGTTTTAGCTAAGTCTTTATGGTCGCAAATCATGTTAATTAGCGAGCTTTTGCCTACATTACTTCTGCCTATAAAAGCAAATTCGGGTAAGTCGTTTTTGGGTAATGTTTCGATGCTAGGAAAGGATCCTTTAAATTCTACTCTCATGTTATTAGGCAATTTTTATTTAATTCTTATCTTTGCAGTAAGTTTTCACAAAAGTATAACTAATTTATCATTGACAGCAATTAAACCCATACAAAACTCAGAAAAGAGTAAAAAACAACAAGTTGAAGAGATGTTTGATAGCATTTCTAAGCGTTACGACTTTCTTAATCATTTCTTGTCTTTAGGAATAGACAAAGGTTGGAGAAGAAAGGCTATTGCTAAATTGAAGCCTCATAATCCTCAAATAATCCTAGACGTAGCAACAGGAACTGCCGATTTGGCACTGGAAGCACTTACCTTAAATCCATCCAAAATTATAGGCGTTGATTTAAGTGAGGGAATGTTGAGTATGGGCAGAAAAAAAATTGAGGAAAAAAGAAAGTCTCAAATTATTGAACTTCATAAAGGGGATAGCGAAAAGCTTTTGTATCAAAATGATTATTTTGATGCATGTACCGTTGGTTTCGGTGTTAGAAATTTCGAAAATCTGGAATTAGGATTGTCGGAAATATACAGAGTTCTTAAGCCTGGCGCTAAATTAGTGGTTTTGGAATTCAGTAAACCGACCAGTTTCCCAATTAAACAATTGTATAATTTTTACTTTCAAACAATATTACCAGTGTGGGGACGTTTTATATCAAAAGACAATGCCGCTTACACTTATTTGCCTGAATCTGTTAAACACTTTCCTGATGGTGATAAATTTATTCAAGTTCTCAATAAAATTGGGTTTAAATCTGCGGATTGTCAAACCTTAACATTTGGAATATGCAGTATATACACAGGAGTAAAATAGTTTTAATTCTTATCTTTTGTGTGGCACAACTTCATGGTCAGGGCAGGGAACACCGTCCAAGCTATGATTTAACTAAGTTTCATTTTGGAATTACTTTTGCACCTTCTTTTGCTAAAGCAAAAGTCATTTTGGCGCCTGATTTTTATCAAAGAGATTCTGTCAGACGTATTTCCACCCAAGGTTTTTCTGGCTTATGTTTTGGAGGAATTGTTGATTATCGTATTGGGAAATTCGCAACTGTTAGATATTTGCCTCAAATTGAGTTTTCTCAAAGAAATTTTAAATACACTTTCGACGATAGAGAAGACATAGCCAAAACAGAAACAGTTTCGCTGAATCAATGCTTACTTTTGAAATACCATTCACAACGTCATAACAATACAAGAGTATACTTAATAGGAGGGCTTCGCTATACTCACGATTTCCAAAGTAATGAGGATGCAATAAGAGCACCCAATAAACCAATGGTCGCTTTCAAAGCCAATTCTTTTTATTACGAATATGGGTTTGGGATAGAAAATTTTGGAATTTGGGCCCTTATTTCAACTGAATTTAAAATGAGCAATAGCATTACCAATATGATTAGCTCTGATCCCTATATTTATGCAAGTTCAATTGATAGAATTCAATCTCGACTTTTTCAAATCTCATTTCACTTCCACAATTGATTTTTAATTTACAACATACTGATTCTGAAAGTAGTGCCCGCGCTGGCTCTATTCATACCGACCATGGTGTTATAGAAACGCCCATTTTTATGCCTGTAGGCACTATCGGAAGTGTAAAAGCCATTAATCAAAGTCAATTAAAAAATGAAATTGACGCTCATATTATTCTCGGAAATACTTATCATCTCTATCTTAGGCCTGGGACCTCTGTTTTGGAAGAAGCTGGAGGCTTACATCAGTTTATCGGTTGGGACAGACCAATTTTAACAGACAGTGGTGGTTACCAAGTGTATTCATTGGCCGAAAAACGAAAATTGACCGAGGAAGGTGCCAAGTTTCAATCGCATATTGATGGCAGTAGACATTTGTTTACGCCCGAAAATGTAATGGATATTCAGCGCCAAATTGGTGCGGATATTATTATGGCTTTTGATGAATGTCCTCCTTATCCTTCAACCTACGAATATGCTCGTAATAGCATGTACTTAACACACAGGTGGTTGGATAGATGTATTGACAGGTTTGATAGTACTGAGCCTTTGTATGGCTATGAACAGGTGCTTTTCCCAATTTTACAAGGAAGTTCTTTCAAGGATTTACGAAAAGAAAGCGCAGAGTTTATAGCTAAGAAAAGTTGTTTTGGAAATGCCATAGGAGGATTAAGTGTAGGAGAGCCACACGAGGTAATGTATGAAATGACCGACCTGGTATGTTCAATATTGCCTAAAGAAAAGCCACGTTATTTGATGGGAGTTGGAACTCCTGCTAATATTTTGGAATGTATAGCCTTGGGTGTAGATATGTTTGACTGTGTAATGCCAACAAGAAATGGCAGAAACGGGACAATCTTTACCGAAGAGGGGATGATTAACATAAAAAATAAAAAGTGGGAAAAAGATTTTTCACCACTCGATGCGACATTGTTGCCTCAATATTCTAAAGCATACATCAGACACTTGTTTATGGCAGGGGAAATGCTTGGACCTCAATTAGCAAGTTTGCAAAATTTAAGTTTTTATTTAACTCTTGTTAAGCAAGCGCGTCAAAGGATCATTGATGGTAGTTTTGTGTCATGGAAAAACACAATGGTACAAAAATTGAATAGAAAGCTTTAATCTTATTGTTTGAAAAAGTTTGACCTTTATATTATCAAAAAATTCTTTACAACCTTTGTTGTAACGCTTAGTTTGTTTATTATCATCATCATCATTTTCGACGTTTCCGAAAAATTAGATGATTTTTTGAAAAGGAATGCCCCAATTGATAAAATTATATTTGTGTATTATCTCAACTATATTCCTTTTTTCTTAAACCTGTTTAGTCCTATTTTTATATTTATTTCGGTTATTTTCTTTACTTCAAAATTGGCGTCCAAAAGTGAAATTATTGCCACTTTGGCTGCGGGAGTAACCTATAACAGAATCATCAGACCTTATATGATTGCTGCTGCGTTTTTTGCAGTTCTTTCGTTTTTTTTAAATGCCTATATTATACCAAGTTCTGATAAAAAAAGAGTGGCTTTCGAAAATGAATATGTCAGAGAAAGGCATGACAAGTATGTGAACAATACCCATGCGCAAATACTGCCAAATACCTATTTTTACATGGAGTTTTTTGGAAATGACAGTACTGGTTCTGGTGTTTCATTGGAGGTGTTTGATGGCAATGAACTTAAATCTAAGTTATTCGCCCGAAGAATCAGTTGGAACAGAAAAAACAACAAATGGCGATTAGAAGACTACATGGTAAGGACATACTTGCCTACAGGAAATCATATAGTTGAAACGGGACGTTACATGGATACATTAATACCCTTTAATCCTGATGATTTTTTTAGAAGAAATGATGACGTTATGGCTTTTAATATCAGTGAGTTGAGCCAATTTATTGAGGAAGAGAAGCTCAAAGGAAATGAAAATTTACATTTTTACATCACCGAAAAATACAGGCGATATGCAGCGCCTTTTTCAACGTTTATACTGGCTTTTATTGGCGTATGTGTCTCAACCAAAAAGAGTAGAGGAGGAGTTGGACTGAATTTAGGGATTGGTATTTTTATAAGTTTTATTTATTTATTCGTTATCCAATATTTTAATACATACGGCAATACTGGATTAATGAATCCAATAATAGCTGTTTGGATTCCCAATTTTATATTCGCTGGTGTAGGATTTTTACTCTACAGAAACGCTCAGAAATAAAGGGGCTATTTTAATTGTTTGTTTAAAAGGAAACTTAATAAATTGAATATATATAAATTCAGTAATTACTAAAATCCCCTCTGTCTCCTCGCTTCATAAAGCACAATTGCCGCTGCAACCGATACATTCATGCTGTCGATTTGACCCAACATCGGTATTTTGATGTTTTGGTCGGCAAAATCTATCCAATCTTGACTTACTCCTGTGGCTTCGGTCCCTACTACAATAGCAATGTTACCCTTGTAGTCGCTCAAATGATAGTCGCTCGCTTGGTGTAAATTGGTGCAATAGGTCTTAAAGTTATTTGTTGTTAACCAATCCTGTAGCTCTTTGTTGTTGCTTAAAGCAATTGGAACAGTAAAAACAGTGCCCAAACTTGAACGAATAATATTGGGATTGTATAAATCGCTTGGAAGTTGAGTCCCAATGACAGCATCAATTTGACAAGCATCTGCGGTTCTTAAAATAGCACCTAAGTTTCCCGGTTTTTCAACCCCCTCAACAATTAATACAAGGGCGTTTTGCTGAATCTTTAAATCAGATAAATGGTGTGAGGGCGTTTTTATACAAGCAATAATTCCGCCTGTTGTTTCTCTATAGGTCAGTTTTGAAAATAAAGCTTGGTTTAGTTCAATAAATTCAATGTTTTTAAACTTATTGCTGATTTGAAAAAGGACAGAATGCTTGGCTTTCTCAGGTAAATAATACACGGAATGAAATGCTGATTGACCCGCTAAAGCCATTTCTATTTCTTTTTCTCCTTCTACAAGTGCCAATTGTTGTTCTTTCCTGAATTTCGATTTTTCTAGTTGTAATAGAAATTTGAATTTAGGATTTGCCGAACTTGTAATGCTATGTTTGGATTGAAAAATCAATTAGATATTTAAGAATTTTAAAACAGATTCACTGAATATTTTGTTTTTGTCGCTGTCAGAGATAAGCGTGTTTTCTTCAATAAATTTACCATGTTCCAAATCGCCTAAAGGGAAGGGATAGTCGGTGCCATAGCATATTTTATCGGCACCAAACATGTTAAGTAAATAATTGAAAGCATCTGTGTCGTGCGTAATGCCATCTACCCAAAATTTGCCAATGTAGTCTTTAGGGTTTTTTACATCGTTCAAATTGACTAAGTCTGGTCTTACAGACCATCCATGGGCTATTCTTCCAAGTGTAAAAGGAAAAGAACCTCCGGCATGGGCATACATGACTCTTAGTTTGGGGAACTTATCGAAAATGCCCCCAAAAATCATACAACAAATAGCCCTGCTTGTTTCTGCCGGCATCCCTACCAACCAAGGTAGCCAAAATTTTTGAATATAATCTTCCCCCATCATTTCCCAAGGGTGAATAAACAATGCCATGTCTAAACTTTCCATTGCCTCATAAAATGGTAAGAAACGGTTGTCGTCTAAATTGACATTATTAATGTTTGAGCCAATTTGAACCCCTTTAATTCCTAGTGTTTTAACTCTTTCCAACTCTTTAATTGCCAAAGGAATGTCTTGCATAGGCAGGGTTGCTAAGGCAATTAACTTATCTGGATATTCATTTTGCACGCCTGCAATATGGTCGTTTAAAAAAGCCGACCACCAAGCGCCATCTTTAGGTTTTGCCCAATAGTTGAATAATACAGGCACCGTACATAAAACCATTTTATCGACATTGTTTGCCGACATATCCCATAATATTGCTTCTGGATTAAAACAGTTTTGTTCTACTTTTCTGAAAAACTTACCATCATCACGCATCATGTTTGCCGTTTTGCTTTCATGGTCTTGTTCTAAATAAATAAATCCTCCATAGCCAAACTTGTGTTTAAGGTCGGGCCACGTAGGAGGCATTATATGTGCGTGACAATCAATTTTCATTGCTGCGAAATTATCTTTTTTTAGGGAATTTAATGCATTGAGAGACATAAATAGTTAAGATTCAATCAAAAACCTTTCTCCAATACTTCCATATTAAATTCTAAAATAAAATGGGGGAATAAAAATCTAAAATCAAAAATCTTCAATCAAAAATTATCAGGGCGCCTTGTCCTCGCCCTCCGGGTTCCGAACTCCACTTCGTTTCGCATCTGTCCCGAACGTTCGGGACAGCCTACGGTCAAGGGGCGCATTCGGTTTGCTCTGAAACTCGTAATGATTTTTTGAAGATAGAACGATTTATTGCTTGATCACAGACAGAAGCTCATGCATCAGACCAATAAAAGAGAAATTACCTTTATTTTAATCATTCTTATGAACAAATTAGTCATTAATCTCAGTATAATCTGTATAGTGTTTTTCCAATTTATTTTCAAAGTCATCTTTGTAATCTTTGCGAATTTTACTTGAAAGTGTTGATAATAATACTGCTAAAGTTCCATACGATGAACTTATGTCAAATGAAGGATTATTATCAAACCCAATTAAAGCAGAAGGAAAAAAAATCCAACAAATAAAAACGCAAAAAAACATAATAAAGGCACATATAAAAGAGCTAAAAATATAGTCGGTCGCATTTTCTTTTTTAAAACGTTGTTATCAAATCCAATTCTTTGCATTTTAAGCTCCTCAATTTTAAGCCTCATATTTTTAGTTTTAGAAATTAAATTGTCTTAAAAAGCTTCTAATGAAGTTGTTTTTTGCCCTAAAAGTTCAAATTTAAAGGTTTTGGAAGAGTTGTGCAACAGTTACTGCTGTTAGGCGATGCCTTTAATGACTCTCTGGAATTATTAAACCCTTATCAATGTACTCTTTAAAATTAAATATTTGACTATTTTCTCCCCCAATATCTTTATCTGTATTGTAGTTATTCAGGTCTATGATTATTCTGTTATACTCCTTCCATGATATATTTGAATTATTAATATCTAAGTTTCTACTTTTAAATAATTGAATTAATTTCACATTATTAATCAACCTAACAAAAGAGTTACCTCTGTTATAATAAGAAATATAAAATTCATTATAATTATTAAAAAATGTGTCATTCAAATCAATATCTACTGAATATTTCGTAAATAATGTTCTACAAGTGTTAAAAGATAGGGTGTCTGAACTCAATTTTACATAAACTAAATTAAATAATGAATCAATTTCTGAGCTATTACGTACTGTTTTGTTTCTGTTTTTTGTAAGATATGAACAATTAAATGAAAGTAACAGACAAGAAAGGAAAATAAAATAATTAGCAAATATTTTCATTTTAATTCCCAAAAATATATATCGCCACCATATGAAATATAATTGTGGCCTCCAATAACATCTTTTTCAGAACCCACCCACAAAGAAGCGTGACCGGAAACTCCTCCACCAAATCCTCCAATTATTGTGTATACTCCATTTCTGTCACCAATTTTACTTAACATCCGTGATATCTGCAGGTCCAGAAAAAGTTTCATCT